>JAJZSS010000503.1 GCA_021849525.1 Chloroflexota bacterium | reverse complement strand
GTCCAGGTCTATGCGACGCAACAGGTGGACGGAGAGGAGTGGTACCGGATCGGCCCGGAGGAGTGGCTGCCCAGCAACGTGGTCGCGCGCGTTCTTCCCAATCCCGTGCCTCCCGAGGGAGTGACCGGCGACCGCTGGATCGAGGTCAACCTGTACGAGCAAACCCTGGCCGTGTATGACCAGCGGCAACTAGTCTTTGCCACCCTGATCGCCAGCGGTTTGGAGCCGTTCTGGACTCGTCCCGGTCTGTTCAAGGTCTACCAGAGGCTGACCACCACCCCCATGCGCGGCGCGTTCGAAGCCGACCGTTCCGACGCCTATTACCTGGAAGACGTGCCCTGGACCATGTACTTCGACGAGGCGCGCGCCCTGCACGGCGCTTACTGGCGCGCCCAGCTTGGCTTTCCCCAGTCGCACGGTTGTGTGAACCTCTCAGTCGGGGATGCCCGGTGGCTGTTTGATTGGGCCCAAGAGGGTGACTGGGTGTATGTCTGGGACCCCTCGGGCAAAACCCCCACCGACCCCAGCCTGTACGGAGCTGGGGGCGCATAACAGGTTACAACAATAACCAAGCTGACAAACATTAGCCTGGTTTTTTTCACTGTGGCGAAGGATTCTGAAAGTTGCAGGCGCCAGTTTGTGATCCTCCTTCAAGAAAATCTTCAAAATCTTCTTGACAAATATTATCTTAATACGTAAAATATGATTTAGGTAATACAAAAAATATTTTTAGATATAAGTCGGATCCCGATTAGGAGATCAGGTGAGCAAACTATTTTCCAGACGAGATTTTCTCAAGGCGGGCGGATTGACACTGCTCGGCACAGCGGGCGCAGCGGCCTTGAGCCAGGCAGTACAACCTGCGAAAGCCGCACCGCCAATGCAGACAGATCACGGCGGCCACGAGGATGCAATGGCGATGGCTGTCGGCGAAGTGGACCATGAGCGGAACGGCTTCAACCCAACAGACATCCTGACCGATTTCGATTACGGCAAAGTATCCACGCTGGAAGACGGTCGCACGCTGCGTGAGTACGATATTTTTGTGATCAACAAAGACGTGGAGGTCATGCCAGGGATCGTCTACCCAGCCTGGACGTACAATGGGCGTATCCCAGGCCCGACGATCCGCGCCACCGAGGGCGACCTGATCCGCATCCATTTCCGCAACGGCAGCAGCCACCCACACAGCATGCACTTCCATGGGGTTCACCCATCGGAGATGGATGGCGTCCCCGGCACGCCGGGGGTAATCAACCCAGGGGAGAGCTTCACCTATGAGTTCGACGCCGAGCCATTCGGGCTGCACCTGTATCACTGCCATGTCTTTCCCCTCGCCCGGCATATCGCTAAGGGGTTGTACGGGGCTTTCATTATTGACCCTAAGCAAGGCCGTCCGCCGGTCGACCGGGAATTCGTGATGGTAATGAGCGGCTTTGACGTGGATTTTGACGATGCGAATGATTTCTATGGTGTGAATGCGATCCCCTTCCACTACCAGTTGAATCCGATCCAGATCAAGGTGGGTGAGACAGTGCGTATCTACCTGGTAAACATATTGGAGTTCGATTTGATCAACTCCTTCCACCTGCATGCAAATTTCTTCAACTACTACCCAACCGGCACCAGCCTGACACCCCTGGAATATACCGACACGATCATCCAGGGCCAGGCGCAGCGCGGCATTCTGGAATTCTCCTACAAATATCCCGGCCTGTATATGTTCCATGCCCACGTGACCGAATTCGCCGAGCTGGGCTGGACCGGGAACTTTGAGGTCATCCCGTAAGGAGCAGACGATGGCAGAGAATACCGTTTCCCCAACCAGTGAGCGGCGGATTAACTTGACGACCGCCGTGTTACTGATCCTGCCGTTGGTGATCCTGGGCGGCGTGATCTGGCTGTTCCTGACCACCGGCGGCGGCCTGCAGCTTACTTCGCCCGTGCCGGTCGAAGCCCTGACCGTCGAGCGCACCGTCTTGAAGCCGGGGCAGATCGAAATCACCGTGCGGAACACCGGACCGGAAGAGCTGCAGATCGCCCAGGTGATTATAAACGACGCCGTCTGGCCATTCACAGTATCCTCCGGCTCGACGATTCCCCGGTTACGGACCGCGGTTGTCCAACTTGATTATGCCTGGTCCTATGGCGAAGCCTACGGGATACGCTTGTTTACCACCAACGCCATTCCTTTCGATGTCGAAATCCCGGTGGCGTTTGATACGCCCGAACCGGACCAGCGGACTTTCCTGGCCTTCACCCTGATCGGGCTGTACGTGGGCGTGATCCCGGTCTACCTGGGCCTGTTCTGGTTTCCGGCCCTGCGGCAGCTCGGCCGGCGGGCGATGGTCTTCCTGCTGGCCCTCACCGCCGGGTTGCTGGTCTTCCTCGGGCTGGATACCCTGGCCGAGGCGCTCGAGCAGGCTGCGGCCGTGCCGGGTTCGTTCCAGGGCATCGGGTTGGTCGGCATTGGAGCGGTGGGAACCTTTTTCCTGCTGGATGCCATCTCCAGGCGGCAGGCTGCCACCGGGCGCGGTGAAGCCTCTCAGCGGTTGTCGCTGGCGTACATGATCGCGCTGGGCATCGGTCTGTTTGGCGATAACCCGCTGGGCTGGCGGGTTGCGCCGTGGCTGTGCGCGGTTCTGGCCTATTTCGCCGCCCTGCGCGCGCTGTGGCATG
>JAJZSS010000502.1 GCA_021849525.1 Chloroflexota bacterium | reverse complement strand
ATTGTCTACTACCTGTTTGAAAAATTAAAGGTTATCCCGTTATTTTGATTTTTTTAGTTAATGATAAAATATTTCTAATATCGATCTCATAAAAAAAGACCGCCGCGCTGGAGGAGAAACGCCTTTGATGAATTCTCAAAACGGTCGCCCGTTAATCTTAAAAGTAGATGATCTGGTAACTCGTTTTTACACCCCGGAAGGGGTCGTCCATGCAGTCAATGGTGTCAGTTTCGATCTGCATGAAGGTGAGACAATTGGAGTGGTCGGTGAGAGTGGCTGTGGCAAGAGCGTCACCATGCACTCCATCCTGCAGCTAATCCCACGCCCGCCCGGAAAAATTGAACGGGGCAGGGCGTTGTTTCATGATAGCGATCTGGTCCAGCTGACGCCGGATGAGATCCGCCATGTGCGCGGCGCCCAAATAGGCATGATCTTTCAGGATCCGATGACCTCACTGAATCCGGTGATTACCATTGGCAAGCAGGTCGCCGAACCGCTGATGCTTCATCTGGGAATGAATAAGAATGAAGCTGAAAAACGGGTGATCGAGCTGCTGGAACTGGTGGGTATCCCCGAGGCTGAGAACCGGATCGACCAATATCCACACCATTTCTCGGGGGGGATGCGCCAGCGGGTGATGATCGCCATGGCTCTGGCATGCAACCCGCAGATCCTGATTGCGGATGAGCCCACCACCGCCCTGGATGTCACCATCCAGGCGCAGATCGTGGACCTGGTGAAGCGACTGCGCGACGAGCTGGGTATGGCGGTGATCTGGATCACCCACGATCTGGGGATTGTGGCCGGCCTGGCACAGCGGGTCGTGGTGATGTATGCCGGATTTATTATTGAAGAAGCAGCCGTAAAAGAATTATATGCCAATCCCCAGCACCCTTACACCCTGGGCTTGTTGAACAGCCTTCCCCGCCTGGATAGCAGCCAGCACCAGCGTCTGACGACTATTCCTGGATTACCCCCGATATTAATGCAAGCCCCCCGGGGCTGCCCATTTGCGCCGCGCTGCCCCTACCGGTTTGAGCGCTGTGTTGAGAATCCGCCCTTATTGGATATCGAAACCGGACACCGCGCGGCATGCTGGTGGAATGTACAGGAAGGTAGGCCGCGCAATGACTGACAAAGAAGTCCTGCTTGATGTAAAGAACATGGTGAAACATTTCCCCATTCTGGCGGGGGTCTTCCAGCGTCAGGTGGGGGTGGTCCACGCGGTCGATGGGATTACCTTCGATGTGCGGAAAGGCGAAACATTTGGATTGGTAGGGGAGTCGGGGTGTGGAAAGTCTACCGCCGGACGCACGATCCTGCAGCTTTACCGGCCCACCTCTGGGAATGTCATTTTTGACGGGATCGACCTGACCAAGACCAAAGGCGAGGACCTGCGGCTCTTGCGCCGGCGGATGCAAATGATCTTCCAGGACCCGTATGCCAGCCTGAATCCCCGCATGACGGTGGCGCAGATCCTGGCCGAGCCGCTGGTCGTCCATAACGCGGCTAAAGGCAAAGAGATCAACGAGCGGATCGAAGAGCTGCTGGATATTGTGCGCCTCAGCCGGGGATTTGCCGTGCGCTACCCGCACGAATTTTCGGGTGGGCAGCGCCAACGCATCGGGGTGGCGCGCGCCCTGGCTCTGGAGCCTGAATTTATCGTTTGCGATGAGCCGATCTCTGCGCTGGATGTCTCGATCCAGGCCCAGGTAATCAACCTGCTGGAAGATTTGCAGGAACGCTATAACCTGGCCTACCTGTTTATCGCCCATGATCTTTCCGTGGTCCGGCATATCAGCCAGCGGGTCGCAGTGATGTATCTGGGTCTCCTGGTGGAGATGGCAGCCCGCGATGAGCTGTACAGCCATCCCCTGCATCCCTATACCCAGGCGCTGCTCTCGGCTGTGCCGATACCCGACCCGCTCAAGGAAGAAAAACGCCAGCGTATCCTTCTGGAAGGTGACGTGCCCAGCCCGGTTAATCCGCCTTCGGGCTGTCACTTCCGCACTCGCTGCCCGCTTGCTGAGAAGATTTGCGCCGAGAAAGACCCAGAATGGCGCGAAGTTGCTCCCAGTCACTGGGTAGCCTGTCACCTGGTTTAGCCCGGTTGAGCCAGGAGCGGGATCAACATTTCGTTGCTACAGGATTGCTTTCAAAAGCGATGGAATGAACAAATTTCCTAATCATTGGAGAGGAGGTGAGGCTAAGGGAGTACTTCAGTAAGCAGGCTAGTTACAAAACGGTAAGTTCGACCAACTCTATTTCTTGAGGAGAAGAAACATGCGTAACAAATTGTTTTTGGTTTTCTCGCTCGTGATTGTGGCAAGCATGATCTTGAGCGCCTGCGCCACCCCAACCCCTGCGACGATCGTCGAGACGAAAGAAGTCATCAAGACGGTTGAAGTCGTCAAGGAAGGCGAGACAATCGTTGTAACGGCGACCCCGGAACCGGTTGTAGCCAAGGAGTTCAATTCCCCGGACCCCAACACCCTGGTCTGGGCAACCTTTGGCGAGGCGGAAACCCTTGATCCAGCCCTGGATTACGAAACCGCCGGCGGTAACATCCTGGCCAATGTGTACGAAAGCCTGGTCGTCTACAATCGTGAGAAAGCCAGCGAATTCGTGCCCGCTCTGGCAATGGAAGTCCCGACTGCCGAAAACGGCCTGGTCACCAAT
>JAJZSS010000501.1 GCA_021849525.1 Chloroflexota bacterium | reverse complement strand
TCCGATCTGGGACGGTCCATCTTGAACGGAAGAAATGCCTGAATTACCGATTTGCGTACCGTAAATTGAAAGTGGGCAGCGCCGATCAGCGCCTGGACTCCCTGGCGTGTGAGGCGGGTATCCTGGCGGGAAGCGTACCATTCGCCAGCCTGTTCTTCAGTAGTACCCAGGCTGAGCACGTGCTCGCGATAGGTTTCCCAGGGGATGAAGCTGCCTTCTTCAATCTGCACATCGCCTGCCTGCTGCGCCCATTCCAGTGTGCTGGAGTAGAGCGCTGCCGGGGTGCGCAGAGGGCGAGCGCTGACCATACCGGCCTGTGGAAAAGCCTGCAGGATTTCCAGGCTGCGGTCCAGCCAACCGGGGGCAAACTGGATATCGCTATCGGCATAAGCGATATACTCGCCTGGCGCGCCCTGGAAGATGAAGTTCCAGGCGCCGCCTTTACCATAATTTTGCCCGGCCAGGATCAGATATTGGATATGACCGTGATCACGCTCGCCTTGCAGGTAGCTGCGCACTTCTGGGCAGCTGGCATTATCAAATACCAGGAGATCAAAAGGCTGGGGAGTAGTTTGGATCAGGCTCTCCAGGCATACTTTTAATACATTTAATGACTCGGAATAATAGCCGCTGATAAACGGGATATAGGTGACGATGGCGACCGTAACCGGGGCAGGCTGGGGGACGTGCTCGATGGATTTTGCCGGGTTTTGTCCGAGGCGCATATGAGAACCTACAGAGTACCGCTGATCCGCCGGCGCAGGCGGCGGGCCTGACGCGCCAGGCTTTTTTGCAGTTTTCCGGGTTTGCCATCCGGAGGATTAAAATTCACTTCCAGCTGGCGTAAAACGCGCAGCAGGGTCGGCTTTGGGGTATGGATCTGCTCATTCCGCAGCTGGTGGTCGCTATCCAGCACCATGAACAGCTTGTTAGCTCCTCCGGCCAGGATTTCATTCTGGCGTGATTCCGCATGGTTGTAGTGAGGCTGCCCACCGGGCAGGTGGCTGTAATCATGGTCCTGGTGGATTGCCAGGATCGAGGGCGTGGCATCGATTACCGGCCAGCCCTGGCGGCGCGCGAAGTAGATCATCCAGTTATCCCAGCCGGCTCTGCCGATAGCGAAATCCGGCATTTCGGTGAATAAATCGCGCGGGAAAATGAAATAATCGCTCCCCGAGGGGGTGTGAAGGCGGCCGCGCTGGTGAATATCCGCTTGCAGTCGCGACACCCAGCCATTCGAGAACTCCAACAGGCTGGGCTGGTCTAAATCCCAGCGCTGACCGATGACCAGGAATTTTTCGAATTGGGCGGTGACTGTTTTGGCAGCCTGCACAAAATCGGGGAGGAACAGCATATCAGCGTTGACATAAGCCAACAAAGGGCTCTGGCTGTGTTCCCGAGCCAGCCTGAAAATCGAGCTGACCAGGGGAGTCCCCGATTCCGTGCGTGCCACCTGATCCAGTAAGGGAACTCCGGCTTCGCTGGCGGCTTCTGCCAGACCCGGCTCGTCTCCAATCAGAATTACTTCAACCTCATCACCCAGATGCAGCCACGACTGTAAAGCATTGCGCTGGATCGTGGCAATATGCGGATTGGTGAATGGCTTTGGCGCTGAAAAGATCGTCAGAAAGCTCAAGCCGGATCCTTTTTGATGGCAGTTTCTATTGGTTGCCAGGCCAGCCCTGGAAAGAGGCGCGTGATCACTTTCCGCTGACCCAGACCCAGTCGGCGCTTCAATCTCACCTGTGTTTCTGGCTGCACTTCTGCCTGGCTGGCCCCTGGATCAGGCTGAGCGAGAAGCTGGAGATATAAGGGGAACAGGCCCGTGCGCGGTAATCCAGTCTGGCGGGTATATTTCACCTGGTAACCAGCTTGCTGAACAACCTGCCCCAGGGTATGCGGGCTAAATGCCAGTAGATGAGCGACTTCAAAGCTGTCGTGAGCATACAGGTTGGGGACTTCTAGCAGCAGCCAGCCATCAGGTGTGAGCAATCTCTCTCGTAGCTCCCGCAGGTAGGCAACCGGCTCGGCGATATGCTCGAGAACATGCGCCATGCTGATCAGCCCGAATCGCTCTGGCTGGTCGGCAAGTAAAGCATCCCGGGATGGGAAAACCACCAGGTTACTGGACTGGGCATAATTCCGGTAGGCTTCTCCAGGCTCGATCCCGGTGGGAATGGCCTTGAAAGCCTCGGCGAAACCCTGTAAGAGTAAGCCGGCGGAACAGCCGATGTCCAGGTGGCGAACCCCGGGCTTGATTACCGGGCGGGCAAATTCGACCAGCACCCCGGCGCGTTCGCGCTGGATTGCCAGATCCTTGTCGTTCGGTCCGGTACTTCCCTGGTAAAGCTGGCGGTACTCAGCCTGATAAAAGTCAGCCAGCTCTGCATCCGTCATCCGGGGTGACTGGAAGACCATCCCGCAATTCTCGCAGATGCGGTTGGTTACCGGCTGATCGCGAAACCGGCGCTGGTCGAACAGGCTGGAGCGGCTCGCGCCGCACAGAGGGCAGAGGTCAACATGGATTGGCATGGCTATGGCGTGATCTTATAAACGTTGTATTGGGCATTGCGGAATACTTCGCTGACGAAACTGCAGGATAATTGAGCCATTTTCTTGAAGAAAATGACGTGCGTCAGCGGATATTCCTCCCGCAGGTTGCTCAGGGTTGGGCAGGCGGCTTCCCACTC
>JAJZSS010000500.1 GCA_021849525.1 Chloroflexota bacterium | reverse complement strand
ATTTCTTCGCCCGCTTCACCATCCTTACCGGGTAAGGTCATCCAGGCAAAACCCAGGTCAATCGTCATCTCGCGCTCGCGCTCTTCCTTCAGACGATCGGGATGAGTCCCGGTGAGGGCCTGGATCAGGGTAGATTTTCCGTGGTCAACGTGTCCGGCTGTGCCGATGGTGCGCATGCATTTCCTCGATCTTAATCAGGCGGGTGTTCAGCGGCTGTGTCCCTGGCCGCGTTCGTGGGTTGCCACCCACTCGTGGGCCATCGCCAGCAGCGACTGGAGACGTTTCTCCGATTCTTCACGCATCTGAGTGATCAAATCCTGAATTTCCTGGGCATTATCTTCCAGCTGGGTAACCCGCTCGATCAGGCGCTCGAACTGGCGGGCGGTTTCATTGCGCTGCTCTTCCAGGGTCAGGGTGTAATTGGTCCAGCGTTTTTGATCATCTGCTTTGAAGGTTACCCATTCCTGGCGAAAACGTTCTTCCGCCAGGCGTTGGATCTCGGTGATCTCAGTAATGCGCCGCTCAACCTTCTGGCTTACCTCTTCAACCGCCTCTTGCGAGCGTTTGACAGCCCGGTGGGTGGCATCCAGAGCCTGAATATTGGTCTCGATATCGGCAGTCTCAGTTTCAATCTCCTCGAATCGCGCCGCCCAATCTTTCCAGATGCGGTCGCGTTCTACCTGGCGCAGTGCCTGGGTCTCCAGGAATTTTGCCTGGGCTTCGCGGCGCTCGGTCTCTACGGATGCCATCTCACTCAGACGGGTTTCCAGCTTGCGCATGGCTGAAGTTATTAATTCATTTTGCCCACGCTGCTCATCCACGCGCTTGCGGACGGCAGCCGTTTCGCCCTGTAAGTCCGCCAGCCGCTTGGAGTCCTGCCTCCGTCCATCGTCCAACAACCGGAAGGAACGGGTGTATTCCTCTTCACTATGGCGCACATTTTCAATTCGCCCGCGGATTTCATCGATCATCTTTGCCAGCCGCGCTTCTTCATCCACGCGCGCTTTCAATCCACGGCGTAATTCGGGGAAAGCTTCTAATTCTTTGCGTAATTCTGCCAGGCTGGAATCCAGAGAGCGAAGTTCCACTCTGCGCAGGCGTTCACTCTCTTCCAGACGTTTTTTGTAATCGCGTTCGATCTCTTCCAGGCGCTGTTTGGATTCAATCCGCTGCTGGAGTAAGGCTTCATCGAAATGATCCATGCGTGCCAGTAAAGCCGTCAGGCGGGTAACCTCGCCGCCGAGATCTTTGATCTGGTTGGGTAATGGGATCAGGTTGCCTTCCAGCGCGGTCAGGCGTTCCTCCAGGGATCCGATGGTCGTCTTATCTTTTCTGCGTTCGTCGTCCAGCCATTCTACTTGTTTGGTGATTTGTTCCAATTCCATCGGCCGGTCTCCTCGGTATTAAATTCGGTCCAGGGCAATCCCGGGACACTCAGTTACTTCAAGATTATAGCATGCCTGCACGAGTGGATTTGGCTCTAGGATACCCCTCAGGCTGCCGTTCCAGGTTGAGATTATGGGATCGAGATATTGAGCAGGGAGTGAAAGGTCTGAGGAATCAAACCCATGATGAAGAGCAACATTACGCCAAGAATGAGCAAGGCAGCCTGAAAGCGAGATTCGGTAATCGACCAGGCGATTCGCCCTTCCGGGTTGCTAAAAAGGATAGTCAGTGTGCGTAAGGCGCCAATCATCAATCCACCAACACCAAGCCCGGAGAACAACGCGACCAGAAACGAACTGGCGCTGAGGCGAGTGAACAAGGATAGATAGAGGGGAAATCCCGCCAATAACGGCAGACTGGCCAGGGAGAAATGGGCTGCCAGTAATCCGGCGCTGCTAAACGGAAGCCGGTGAGCCAGACCGCGCAGGCTGCGAAACATCAGGTCTTGAGTATGTGAGCGGATGATTGCCAGCGCCAAAGCCCAGATTGCCAGAGCCAGTCCATTGGGCAGGAAAAACGCCAGGAAAAATTCGATCCCGACGGAGCTGGAAGGGTTGGCGGATATTCCAGGGGCTCCCAGGCTCAACGCCAGTAAAGAGCTGCCAATCATAACCTGGATGGCGTATCCCAGCATACGGCCCAAATGACGCTGGAAAGCAGCCCACAGACCGCCCGTGAGAACCATCAGGCCGCCCATCATGCCCAGGATCGAATACAGTAAGCTAAAGTTGCGCAGCCATTCCAGTCGATTGATGAAATTGATCCCGAAAAGGGCGATATTACTGATGACGATGAAGAAGATAAACGCGGCTGCATACGGATTAATTTCGCCGGTCAGTGTGATCAGCCAGGTGTGGAAAGGAAAGATCGCCGCAACGAATGCAAAGCCCAGCAAAAGCAGGACAATTGCCGTTACGATGGGCTCGCTCAGCGGATCTACAACTACCACCGGGAGGAACCAGCCGCTGGAAAGGATAAATGGCATGCCGAGAGTTTGAAATGTGATGAAGCGCAGTACCCCCCGGCTGACCGGCTTTCCAGGCGGGGCGAGGACCGGGATGGAAACCAGAGCGGACATTTCAATCAGCAGGGCGGCATAAAGGGGTGGCTCGACGGCCAGGGCGGCAGTCAACAGCCCGCTGATGACCAACCCGGCCGGTACGAGAAATTTTCCAGCCCGCGCGGCGCGAGCGCCTCCCAGCCATAAAGCTATGATCAGGTAAATCAGGATCAGATATGGCCTG
>JAJZSS010000499.1 GCA_021849525.1 Chloroflexota bacterium | reverse complement strand
ACCGGCGCCTACCACGCCAGGACCAGAGCGCAGCGGCGCCCAATCCCAGCCAGGCCAGCAGGCTGATCAGCGATCCGGCGCGGAACGGCGCCGGGCGGTAAGCCAGCTCCACCTGGTGCTCACCCGGCGGGACGGCAACTGCCCGGAAAGCGCCATCTGCGGGGAGGATCTCAGCCGGCGCACCGTCGATCGCAGCCTGCCAGCCGGGATACGCCGTATCGGCGATCACCAACCAGCCGGCTTCCGGCGCCTGCACCCGGATCCGCATGCGGTTGGCGCTCTCCGCCAGCAAATGCGCTTCGCCGTGAACCGCTGCCTGGCAGGCAGGAATTTCCTGGACCGTCTCCAGGAGCACCGTCCGCGCCGGATCGAGGTCCGGATCAGCCAGACTCGACCATACTGCTTCACCCGGAGCAACTGCCTCAGCGCACGGCGCCCAACGCACCCGCCCCAAGGCTGTTGCATTCTTGTTAAGGTTGATGCCCAGTGGCGTGCTCGAATCTACTTCTTCTACTATGCTCACCGCCATCCGGTTCAGCAAATTTTGCTGCATTTCAGCCGGGGATGATTCCAATAAATCCATATACCGGGCATAATTCTCGGGGATCATCGGGTCAAAATTATTGGCCGAGCGGATGCCATCCAGCAGGCTGAGATTGGGCAGCAGGACTTCCCGCATGTTCTGCCAATCTTCCTCCAGCTGAAACGAATCGAAACGCAAGAAGCGATCGTACTTGAGCTCGCGTTCATCTTCCAGTGGTATGTACAGCCGCCCGGCGCCGGTCAGATCGCGGGCTTCCTGCGCCGTCCCGGCAGGCAGGCGATAAAAGTCCAGCCCGATCCCCGGATTCAACCCCCAGCCGGCAGCCAGCAGGTCGAGCCCAACCACCACCAACACCGCGGCCCCCCACCAGGGCTGTCCAGGCTTCGTTTCGCCTCCCTCCGTGCTTGCCACAGGCGCCAGCAAGCTCAGGCCGCCCGCCAGAACACCCCACAGGCCTGCCAGGGTGGTAGCGCCGAGAAAGGTCGATTTGACATCCTGCAGCAGCAGCCTGCCGAAGCCAGCGCCCAGGCTGACCGCGAACGCCCCCATCGTCGCCAGGCGGGTCCAGTACAGGCCGCGCCCGGTGGGACACCGCCAGTGCTGCACGCCGATGCCTGCCAGCAGTGCCAGCCCAAATACCAGCCAGATGCTCCAGCGAGTGGGGGCATTGAACATGTCGAAGGTAGGAATGAACCGGTAGAGCCAGGGGAAAATGGGTGTGTTTTCACCAAGAGCGAGCAGGATGCTGACCGGCAGCAGCCAGCGGACGAAGTTCACGACAGCGTGCTGCGCTGTAGAAGCCCTGGACGGGATGCGCTTGAGCAGGACTCTCAGGGCCAGCAGCAGGGGCAGCAGGCCGATATAGATGGCATCTTCCCAGTAATTGGCAAAACCCCAATAATCGCCGCTCGCCGGGCTGCCGAACAGCCCCGGCACCAGCAAGGTAAGGAGATGCCAGGGCCAGAAGGAATAATCCAGCCCGGTCTCGAAGCTCACTGCCTCAGCACGCTGCGAGTGCAGAAGATATTCTGCGGTTGGAAATAACTGGATTGCGCTGAGCGCCAGCGCCAGCAGCCCGGCCACGGCCAGCCGCAGCCAGGCGGCGACGGCGGTTTTCAGGCGCAGCTGCCATCCAGAGGAAACAGCGAGGGTGTGCCACGCCAGCAAGCCCGCCAGCAGCCCGGCGAGCAGCACGCTGTACCAGGCAAGCTGGGCATGCCCGGCCAGCAGCATCATCCCCAGGCTGGCTGCCAGGCCGAGAAAGGCGCGTCCATCCCAGTGCGGCCGGGCCAGCGCCAGAACGCCCAGCACTACCCAGGGCAGCCAGGCAACGGTGAAGGTGATGCTCAAGAAATGCAGGCGCGCGACCAGATAGCCACTCAGGCCGAAAGCCAGACCGGCAACAACCTGGGGAAGCGGATCCAGGCCCAGCCTGCGTGCCAGCCGCGCCATCCCCCAACCACCCCAGGCGAGATGCACGGCAGCCAGCGGCGCCTGCAGCCAGGCCAGGGCTGCGACACCGCCGTTGGCATATGCTGCCAGTCCCAGCCAGTTGGGCGGGTAAAACAAAGCCGATTGGTAATTGGCAACCAGCGGCGCACCCATCCCCAGCCAGGGATTCCACAAGGGCAGCTCACCCTGGAGCAGCGCCTCCCAGGCGAACGCCTGCCAGGGGATGAACTGCAGGGCTGGAGTCCCCCAGAACAACGCTTTGCCGGTCAAAAATACCGGCGCCAGCAAGAGAAACGGGGCCAGCCAGATGGCAAGGTAGGAAACTCGCTGAGATTTAGAAGCGTGCATCACAATGAGTAGACAGCCGGTAGCAGAATATGGAAGCAGGCGCCCTGCTCTTGCGGGCTCTCCACCCAAATTTTACCTCCATGCGCTTCCACAACCAGGCGGCAATAATACAGCCCCAGGCCATTACCGCGCCGTCGCGCCGCTTTGCTCTCTACCTGGCGATATTTCTGGAAGAGCGTATGGTGGACGGCCGCCGGGATGCCCGGTCCGGTATCCTGCAGCGTGATCAAAACTACCGGACCAACCGGATTTGAATCCAGGCGAGCCGACAGGGTGATCGTCCCCTGGTCGGGGGTAAATTTGATGGCATTATCGATCAGGTTCTGTAATAAGCGCTCGGTGTAGATCGGA
>JAJZSS010000498.1 GCA_021849525.1 Chloroflexota bacterium | reverse complement strand
TCACCCGCTTCAGTGCTTCCTGGATCAGGGCTTCGGACTCCGAATCCAGGTGGCTGGTGGCTTCGTCCAGCACCAGAATGCGGGGGTCCTTGAGGATCACCCGCGCCAGGGCCAGGCGCTGCTTCTCGCCCCCGCTCAGGCGGTAGCCGCGCTCGCCCACCACAGTATCGTAGCCTTCGGGCAGCTCGCGGATGAAATCATGAATGTTGGCTGCCTGAGCGGCAGCTTCCATCTCAGCCTGGGTGGCATCCAGCCGGGCATAGAGCAGGTTGGTGCGAATGGTATCGTGAAACAGGTAGGTCTCCTGGGTGACCATCCCGATCTGGGAAGCGAGCGAATCCAGAGTCACATCCCGCAGATCCCGGCCATCGAGGCGGATCGCCCCGGTGGTGGGATCGTACAGGCGGGGGATCAGGTAGGTCAGGGTGGTTTTCCCGGCGCCGCTCGGCCCCACCAGTGCCACCAGCTGGCCGGGTTCAACCTGGAAGCTGAGCCCTTCCAGAGCCTGCTCACGCGCCTGGCTGCGGTGAGCGGATTCACCGGTCTCCGGAATCGGGGCTGCCGTGGGACCAGCCGGTTTTTCGCCCTCCTGGGGTGAAGCGCCACCGGAAAGAGTCGTGCTGACATTGTCCATACTGCCGTAGCGGGGCACCGCGCTCAAGATCGCCTGGGTCGGCGCTTCATAGGTGAAGCTGACCTCATCGAATACCAGCAGACCGGAGACATTCTGCAAGGGATGGGCGTCCGGTTTCTCTGGAATATCCAGCGGCAGGTCGATGACCTCGAACACGCGCTCGAAGCTGACCACTGAAGTGGCAAATTCCACCGGCGCGTTGGTCAAGCCCTGCAGCGAGCTGTACAGGTGGTTAAGGTAAGATCCGAAGGCGACAATCGTGCCGATGGTGAACATCTCGCGGATGACCATCACCCCGCCCACGCCATACACCACCGCCGAGCCGATGCTGCTCACAAGACCGATGATGACCATGAAGATGACCCCGGTGAACGCCCGGCTGATCCCCATATCCCGCACCTGGCCGGCGCGATCCTGGAAACGCTCGATTTCGTTCTGGCGGCGACCGAAGAGCTTGACCAGCAGCGCTCCACCGATGTTGAGGGTCTCGTTCATCATGGCATTCATCTGGGCGTTGTAGGTCATCGACTGGCGGGCGATATCCCGCAGACGGTTGCCCAGGCGGCGGGCAGCCAGGATGAACAACTGCAGGATGGCGACGGAAATGAAGGTCAGGTACCATTCCAGGGTGAGCATCACGCTCAGCACCGCAATGGCTTCGATCAGGTCGGTGATGATCCCCACGATGGTGTTGCTGATGGCGTTTTGAGCCCCGACCACATCGTTATTCAGGCGGCTCATCAGCTCGCCGGTGCGGGTATGGGTGAAGAAGCGCAGGGACATGCGCTGCAGGTGGGCATATACCGCTACCCGCAGGTCGTAGATCACTCCCTCACCGATGCGGGCGTTGAGGATGCGCTGAAATATGGACAGGACCCCGCGCGCCACCGGCAGGGCCAGCATGGCGAGTGCCAGCCGGATCACCTGGCTGGTATCGCCATTGGGAATGGCCTGGTCGATCATCGCCCGGATGATCAGGGGATTTAGCAGGGTCAGACCGGTGCTGAATAAAATCAGCAGCAGCGTGGCCACGATCTGCCTGCGGTAAGGAAGTGAGTAACCCAGGACACGCCGGAGCAGCGAGCGAGTGACCTTGGGCCGCTCGTCTGTTGACCGCACATAACTCCACCAGCCGGATCCGCCATGAAAACCCATTGATTTTGCCTCCAGTGCCGCCAAAAATCGGCGGGTGGCGTTATTATAAGCGCAATCTGGGGCTGATATTATTCTGAGGTGAAACTATAATTGCTCTGGCGTTGGTACTGGACGGGCAGCGGAAGGCTTCAGGTGACCTGCTCGAAACTATTCCATGCGCAAGGTGGCGGTGAAGGATGCAGACAGGCTCGGATGATCGCGGCGAATTGGCGCGCTACACCAGCGTGCTGGCTGTTGCCAGCGGCGGCTTTATTTTATTCATGAGCCTGGTATTCTTGCTCTTCACCGGGAATACGACCTGGCTCACCTGCCAGGGGAGCTCCGCACAGACGGTCGACTGCGCGGTGCAAAACACCTGGTTTGGGTTATTTACGATCCACGAACAGGCGCTGCGGGATGTGCGCCAGGTGGAGACCAGCGAGCACTGCGACGAAGATGGTGACTGCACCTACCGGTTGGAGCTGGTGACCGGGATCGGCAGCCGGGTGCCGCTGACGGCCTTCTATTCGGCCGGGCGCGCCGAGAAGCAGGCCGCCCAGGAGCAAATCAATGCTTTCTTGACAGCGCCTGAAGCGGAGCCATTGAAGATGAAGATAGCCGGCGCAAGCGGGCAGAGCGGGAGCGCGCTGCTCGCGAGCCTGAGCGGGATCGGCGGGATCGGTTTGATAATTTTCGGCGCCCGCTTATGGCAGCGGAACCGGGAGCTTACATAACCGTCCAGGTCGGAACCTGGCTGGACTAGCCCGCCTGGCGGCGTTCATCTTCCATTTCCATGCGCTCAGCACAGCGGCAGGGCAGGCCGGAATGGCAGTCGGCGCAGCAGTAAATGAACTGCTGGTCTACGACCGGCGCCCAGTAAAGCTCGACGCCACACCCGTCACACCAATATACATCACGGTCGTTAGACATA
>JAJZSS010000497.1 GCA_021849525.1 Chloroflexota bacterium | reverse complement strand
ATCTCTCTCGCTTGAAAGGATTGGGCAACCTGTTTTTCAATCCGTCCTTGCCTTCCCTGGATGATTATTACGAGCCCTTCACCTTTCGCTATCGCGATCTCTTTGACGCTCCTGCCGGCGACGACCAGCCAACTGCGATCCCTATCTCTCAAGTCACCGGGCAGCCGATCGATATTGAGACTGGTCCCAATTGGGACGATGACCTGGGCGGCTCGGCTATTTACGCACGCAATGACCCCAACCTGGAAGGTGTCTCGCCTGAAATCCGTGCTCAAATGGAAGAGCTGGAGCGCGTCGTGTTCAACTACCTACCGCGCATCTGCAACCACTGCCTGAACCCGGCCTGTGTTGCAGCCTGCCCCTCTGGGGCGATCTACAAGCGCGCCGAAGACGGGGTGGTGCTGGTCAACGAAAACCGCTGTCGCGGCTGGCGGATGTGTGTGGCGGCCTGCCCGTATAAGAAAGTCTATTACAACTGGGCCACTGGCAAATCCGAAAAATGCATCCTGTGCTTTCCCCGCATGGAGACCGGCCAGGCTCCAGCCTGCGCCCATTCCTGCGTCGGGCGGATTCGCTATATGGGGGTGCTTCTCTACGATGCCGATCAGATCCCCGCTGCTGCAAATGTGCCCGACGGCGACCTGATCACCGCCCAGAATGCCGTAATCCTGGATCCGTTTGATCCCGAAGTAATTACTGCCGCCAAAGCCAATGGCATTGATGATGGCTGGCTGGAAGCTGCCCGCAAATCCCCGGTTTATCAATTTATCAAAACCTGGGGGCTTGCCCTTCCGCTGCACCCCGAATACCGCACCATGGCGATGATGTACTACATCCCGCCCCTTTCTCCCATCGTCAGCGTGATCGAGTCCGAGCTTTTTCGCCTGGATCTCTCTGGCGCCGAGCTCGATCGTGATTTCGAGCTGTTCCACCGCCTGGATGCGGCTCGCCTGCCCGTCAAATACCTGGCAAACCTGTTCAGCGTCGGCGACGAAGCCGTGATTCGCACGGTTTTACGCAAGATGCTGGCAGTACGAATCTACATGCGCCACAAATCCGTCGAAGGCGAAATCACCGCCCAGACTCTCCAAATTCTGGCCGAAGCGGGGCTCGATCCTGCCCAGGCTGAAGCGGTTTACCAGCTCACCACCCAGCCTACCCTGGTAGAGCGCTTTGTCCTGCCTCCATACCACCGTGAGATGGCGGTCGAAGCCTGGAAAGATCCGCTGGCCCACAAGGGCGAAGCTGGTCTTGGATACGTTCAGTCTCCCTTGCGAGGTGAATAATGAGCGACCTCGACCGCCATATCTGCCAGCTGCTGGCAGATGCCTTGCGCTACCCTGCACCTGGGCTGGATCCCAGGTTGGCCTCCGCACTGCCTGCTGTTCCCGATCCTGGAATCCGTAAATCTATCACCAGTTTTGTCCGGGCGATCCAGTCTATCTCCCTGGGGGAGTGGGAAGAGCTCTACACTCGAACTTTTGATCTCAGTCCGGCTGTCGCCCCTTATCTGGGATATCACATCTGGGGCGACGGTTACCCACGTGGCAAACTTATGGCGGATCTAAACCGCGCATATCGAGACCAGGGGATCGACGATCAGGGCGAGCTACCCGACCATCTCAGCCTTGTTCTGCGCTACCTGGGTACTGGCGCGCCTCCGCCGCCTGAGCTGGCTGAAGTGTATTCACCTGCCACGCACAAGATGCTGGCTATCTTGCGTAAAGCCGATAAACACAATCCATACATCGCCCTGCTGGAAGTTGCCTGTTCGGCAGTAGTAATCCAGGTCCCAGAAACCGGTAGATAAGGAGCGACTGATGAATTGGAATTTGATTTTATTCAGCATCTTTCCCTATACAGCCCTGATCATCGCCGTGGTGGTTGGGATCTACCGCTCGCTTTACCGGCCATTCTCGATCTCCAGTTTATCTTCCCAATTGTTGGAGAATAAGCAGCTCTACTGGGGTTCGATTCCATTCCATTGGGGCATTGTGCTGATCCTGCTGATGCATTTACTGGCGATCTTCTTTCCCAGGAGCCTGCTCCTGTGGAATGCCCAGCCTCTACGCCTCTATCTGCTGGAATTCACCGGCCTGGCCCTGGGAGTCTGGTCGCTTGCCGGGTTGGTTGTATTGGTCTGGCGCCGGCTCTCACAGCCCCGCGTCCAGGCAGTGACTTCGTTTATGGACATCCTGGTCCTGGTCCTGCTGCTGGTATCGGTGATCAGCGGAGTAATTGTGGCAACCGCGTACCGGTTTGGATCCTACTGGTTCAGCGGGATCTTCACCCCATATCTGCTGTCCTTGCTGGTCCTCCAGCCCCGCCTGGATTTGATCACCCCTGTCCCCGTGATGATCAAACTTCATGTGCTGAATTTTTTCATTTTATTGCTGATCCTGCCTTTTAGCCGCCTGGTGCACATCTTCACCTATCCCTTCGGCTATTTAATCCGCCCATGGCAAATTGTGATCTGGTACCGGAAGCGGGGCTCAGAATCACGCCCCTCCTGAACTATCACACGGTTGAATATCAAGGCAGGTTTATCTGGAGAAAACATGATGAAGGATTTCAAAGGCAGCTCGACCCAGGGATTATTCGCCGCAACCGTTGGTTTTTTTGCCGGCTTTGCCGCGGTGGCGCTCTTTGGCCCTACCGCCAGCCGCTTCAACGAGATCATGCATCTGGATCCCCTGGCAGT
>JAJZSS010000496.1:1752-2701 GCA_021849525.1 Chloroflexota bacterium | reverse complement strand
ATAAATGTGCCCAGTGGGACGGAGGGCAGCGGGAGCGAATAACTGAGCGTGCCATCCGCGTGGATTTCCACCGGTCCGATCATCTGGCCGGGCAGTTTAAACTCGAACTCCCGGTCGCGGGCGATGAATCCGGCTTCATCTTCCAGCAAGACGAACGGCTCGGATAGGGTATTGACGAAGAAGGGCGAAGTATATGGGATCTCCCCGAATATATAAACCGGCTCATTGGGGTTCACTTCCCCGGGCTGGACGGCGATGGGCGGTAAGGTGGTCGGTGTGGGGCGCGGGGTGGAAGCGGCGGTGGGCGGCTCTACCGGATTGGGGGTGATTTGGAGGTTGTCAAACAGGCTGCAGGCCAGGGAGGCTGAAATCAGCGCGGCGATAGACAGGCCAAGAGGCAGGAGGCGAGAAGGACGCATGGTTGGCTCCAATGGGATCATTGCGTTAAACTCCTACCATTATAGCCGGATTTGGTTTTATTCGGGTGAGAGCTGCCTAAGCCTCCGGCTGGGTGTGATCGCCAGATTGGAGCTCCGCCAGAGCCGCTTCGAGCTGGGCGAGCTGTTCTTCCAGCCTGAGGTAGTCGGTGCGGGTGGGGATGGGTAAGCGCTGCAGTGCCTGCTCGAACTGCAGCAGGGTAAAAGGCGGGGCGAACGGATGCGGAGATGCAGTCTCTGCCTCTACCGGCGAGGTTGAAAGCAGGGTTTTCAGCCAGCGGCTGCCTTCCTCGGCAGTGAGCGTCTCTGCGGCGACCAACGCCTCGATCCGGCGTTGGATTTCAGCTTCGACCAGCTGGTTCAAACCCAAACCACTCATCAGTCCGCTCATAAGGCTGCTCACCGGCGCCGTTCCGCCGTGAATCAGGGCGGCCAGCAAATTGTGCGGTAAAAAGCCGCGCTGCTTTTTCTGAATTTCGAAAACTACCTGGCTGAGGGTCAAGGCGGTCAGT
>JAJZSS010000496.1:0-1742 GCA_021849525.1 Chloroflexota bacterium | reverse complement strand
CCCCGCTGGCGTGGTCAACGACCTGGACGTCATCGCCGCGCTGCACCAGCCCGGCGATCTCTTCCAGGGTAATGTACCGCCGGGCGTCTGTGTCGTAGAGCTTGCGGTTCGGGTATCGTTTAATCAGCGGCATACTCGCCGGTCTAGTCTTTCTTCAGCTCTTCGATCTTCTGGTTCAAGGCCGCGATCTTTTCACTCAGGGCATCCAGGTCGGCTTTGGTGGGCATGTTCAGCCGCGCCATGGCAGCATCCAGGTGTGAAGCCAGCTCGTCCTCCACTTTATGCAGGCGCTTGGCGCGGTGGGCTTTCATCTCCTTGACCAGTTTGAAGCCTTCCTTATCGGCGAGCTCGCCGCGTTCCACCAGTTTGTGGACGAATTCTTCGATCTCATCCTGGGCCAGGGCGACGGCGCCCATCGAGGCCAGCAGCAGCCGCCGGGTGGCTTCGTAAAGCGGGCGTTCTTCTTTCTTACCGGGAAAACCTTTCGGTTCGCTTGTTTCAGTTGTCATGTCGATTTCTCCTTCTCGCAGGTCAAAAAATGACGCGGTGCGTTATATTGATTATAACACACCGCGTCATAATTATCAACTTTTTCTGGCTCGCCGACGGAATTCGGCGTCGCCGAATTGGCCGGATTTAACTGCCGGATGGCGCAAAAGTATCGATCAGCAGCTTCACATCCCCGCCTACGGGATAGAGGATAGGGCAGGTGCAACCGTGCTTCCGGTATTCTTCCACCTTGGCCCGTGCTTCGTCCGGCGTGCCCGAGGCGGTGATCTTATAGATCAGCTCTTCCGGCACCAGGTGTTTGGCTTTGCGGATCTGCTCTTTGGTGGCGGGCCAGCCCAGGATGGACTGGATTTCGGCGACCACATCCATCGAAACGCCGGAGGCTTTGGCGATGTGCGGCTGCTGCGCCAGGTACTGGGTGAGCAGCTCGCGGGTGGTGTCGATCGCCCGATCGTGGTCATAATCCACCGAGCACACCACCAGCTGTGGGCGGTCGATGTCATCCAGGCTGCGTCCGGCGCGCCGCGCCCCGGCCTCCAGCAGCTCCAGGGCGTTGTCGTTGTATTCCGGCGGTACGCAGTAATTCATCACGCAGCCATCGGCGATCTCGCCGGTCATTTCCATCATCTTGTCGCCGGTCGCACCGATCATGATCGGCACCTGGCGCGATTCGCGCCGGCCGTGGACCACATCCAGCTCGATGCCATCCACATGGTGGAATTCCCCATGAAAGGTGACCCGCTCCATATTCAGCAGGCGGCGCAGCACCTCCACCGTCTCGCGCATGGCGGTGAGCGGTTTGCGGCGGTTGATGCCCACGTTTTGTGCCAGGGGATCCCACCAGGCGCCGATCCCACAGATGATCCGGTTCGGAGCCAGGTCGTCCAGGGTCAGAAAGGTCGCCGCCAGCAGGCCGATATTGCGCGTCCAGTTATTGATCACCCCCGAGCCGACTTTCAGCCGCTCGGTCACGGCCGCATAGGCTGCCATGGGGACGATAGCATCCCGTACCAGCCGCGATTCGGCCTGCCAGACGGCTTCAAAGCCGCGCTGCTCGGCATAGCGCACATACTCCAGTCCGTCGCGTAGATCGTGGGCATCCTGCAAATAGAGTGCTACTCGCTCGCTCATATCGCCTCCAGATCAAGGTGTGGAATTGGGTATCGAAAGGTGGATATCCAGGTCTTCAAGGGCCTGGTGGACCAGCTCCAGGTCTTCGGGAATGTCGACAT
>JAJZSS010000495.1 GCA_021849525.1 Chloroflexota bacterium | reverse complement strand
TGTGGTGGGACGCGAGAGCCGGGACCGCTGACCAAAGAGGGCTTTGCCCTGTTGGAAAGTATGGCGAGCCTCGGATTTATCCTGGATGTAAGCCATATGGATGAGGCGGCTGTTTTACAAGCCCTGGATGCTTTTCCGGGTGCGATCATTGCCTCGCATGCCAATGCTCAGTCGCTGCTGAAAGGATTGGATAGTAATCGCCATCTTAGCGAGCGAGTAATCCGGGGGCTGATCGAACGCCAGGCTGTCATTGGCGTGATGCCAATCAATTCATTTTTATTGGCAGGTTGGAAATCCGGGGATCGACGAAGCCTGGTTTCGCTTGAGCGCCTGGTCGACCATATCGATGCAATTTGCCAGATTGCGGGGGACGCCCGCCATGTTGCGATTGGGAGTGATTTTGATGGCGGATTTGGTCTGAATAACGTCCCTCTCGAGATCGATACGATTGCTGATTTACGAAAATTAATCCCCATTTTGGCGGGGCGGGGCTATACAGGAGAAGATATTGCTGCAATCCTGGGGCAAAACTGGGCCCATCTCTTGCAGCAATACCTGCCGGAGTGAGTATGACTGCAACCCATATCCAAAATCCTGCTGGGCGGATCCGCATCCGTATTGGGCTGACCCTGGTTATTGTGGGGCAAATTGTCTTTATTTTGGGAGCCGACCCAGGTTTGTTCGGCCTGGACCGGAGCCCGGTCACCGGGTTTATCCAGATTGCAGTGCTATCGGTTGGCCTGGCTGCTATCTGCCTGGGCGGCTATATGACCTTGAATTCTCTCTGGAACGGGTATCAAAAAACAATCGCCGCCGATGTCGGCTTGCGCCTGGTTGCTACAGGTTATGTCATAGCAGTCTCTGCGGGCATGGCGGATGTATTTGGCTTTGGGACGCATATTTTACCGGTCATCCCGTACTTTGGACCCTTACAGGCCATTGGGGTAATGATCGGCGAGATAATTATCAGTATTGGTTTTGTTATGCTGATCCCTTACCAGTCCGGCTCGGATGCAGAAAATAAACCTGCTAGCCATAACTCTTAAGCCAAAACACTCGCTTTCGCCGGATTGACGGCAATTCGCGAGTGTCCTGGCTACAAAGAATTATGAAGCGCTGATCAACCGCCGGCAATCACCGCCAACATTTCAGCGTTTGTCTTGAATTTGAAATCTTCAACCCCCAGTCGCTCTGCTTCGCTGTGTTCTCTGGCTTCCAGGTTCCAAATCTGGTCTTTGGTAACTTCCGGGTTCCCCAGGCTCTGGAATTTCGAATGGAGCTTCTGCATAAGCTGGGATTCGTTTACATTTGCTGGTTTCGTTTTAAGATACTGAAGCAGGGCGGTCGCACCATTCTCACCATCTTTACGCGCCACGCCGACCAAGCCGCTGCTGGCTTCCCTTGACCAGCCGGCGACGAATACCCCTGCAACCGGTTTACTCGCCTTTGGATCATAAGACTCATACGATAGACCATTGATCGGATACAGCGGATTCGGATTCTTGACAAACTCATTCCATTGGACCGGCAGACCAAAATCCTCATCCACCCGATCGCCAATACAAAAGATTACAGTATCGGCATCGATGATCCGTTTGGTGCCTAACCCACGCGCTTTAGTATCTCCGTTCTGAGGCACCAGGGTGGTATCTTCTACTTCCAAGCCACACACGCGTCCCTCACGATCACCCAGCAGGCGCGTGGGAGACGCTAAAAAGTCAAGGCGGAAGCGCGCCTGAGTGACCGGTTCGAGGGCTTTCTGCAGACCAGAGAGGATAAAGTCGCGGGCTGCATTCATATCCTGGCCTATCGATTGCATAATTGGCTTGACCCGCTCAAATTCTCGATCCAGATGGTCCAGATCCAAATTACGGGCGATATTTTCCATTTCTTTTTTCGAGAATTTTACTTCTGCCGGGCCGCGCCGGGCAACTGCAACGACTTCATCCACCTGCTGTTCGCGAATTAGCCAGTGGGCGATGTCCATCATCACATTCCCCACCCCAACAATCGCGACGCGTTTACCGATCAGAAATTCATGGGTGCTCTGGGGCGGCAGTTTGTTGTAATGATAGACAATATCCTTCGCATGATAAACTCCCCGCAGTTCCTCGCCAGGTAGCCCCAACCATTTGGTGCCCTGGGCGCCAACGCTTACCAACACGGCCTGGAATCCCATGGCTTGCAGTTCTTCGAGACTCAAACCTGTGGATAGCCCAACCTGCACATTGCCAAAATAATCGATCTGGGGCAGCTCCAGGATTTGGTGGAATTGATTCCGCAAGCCGGCTTTCATTTTGTACTTATTGTGGTAGATGCCGTATTCAGCCAATCCCCCGGGTTTAATGTCGCGGTTGAGCAGAACGACATGTGCGCCCTGTAGCGCCAGCTGCCGGGCAGCAAATAAACCGGCTGGCCCCGCCCCGATCACAACGACCTGATATCTATCGGGTAACTCGTTTGTCACTGTCGCCTCCAAGTCTTGCATCCTGTCGGACAAGGTTTACAGGAATGATGATGGCCCCACCATGTAGAGCAGTGAGATCTAACTATCAAACGGTTATGTTTTCAACTGCATTATAGCTACAGGAGAATAGTTACACAAGCCCCCCACCAGGACTTCGTGCCCCGAGGCTTTATCCACCTGGTTTTGGGAATGGAGCGGGCAAAGGTTCTCATAGATTCCTATTCACTCGTGGCT
>JAJZSS010000494.1 GCA_021849525.1 Chloroflexota bacterium | reverse complement strand
ACGGGTGGGTCCAAAACTGCGGCTGATTTGTTTGATCTCAAGACCCGGCATGATCGCTCCTAAAACTCACCCACATCGGCGATGCGCAACCGCTCAATCAGGAGCATCCCCACTGCGCTGACGACCCTTAAGATGGTGCTCAGCGCCATCGCCTGCCCATAATTCAAGGCGCCCGGCTGCGAGATCAGGCGGTAGATCGCCGCCGGGATGGTCGGGTATTCCGGGCGAGACACCAGGGCAGTGGCTCCAAACTCCCCCAGCGAGATGGTAAAGGCAAAGGTGGCCGCCACAATCAAAGCGCGCCCGACCAGCGGCAAATCGACGTGCCGCAGCACCTGGCCCGGGCTGGCGCCCAGCACAGCCGCCGCCTGGCGCAGGCGCGGGCTGATGCTGGACAGCGAGGGGACAAGGCTGCGCACGACAAATGGAAATGCCACCAGAGAATGGGCAAAGGGCAGCAGGAGTGGCGAGGCGCGCAAGTCCAGCGGCGGCTGGTCCAGGGCGACAATGAACCCCAACCCCAGGGTGACCGCCGAGGTGCCCAGGGGGAGCATGAATACGGGATCGAGCAGGCGGCTCAGGCGGCTGGCGCGCTGGGTGGTCAGCGCCAGGGCAGCCGGCAGCCCCAACCCCACCGCCAGCAGCACCGTCGCCGAAGCATAGCCCAAAGATACGGCGATGGAGGTGGCTGGCGGGGCGTAGAACAAAGATGAGCGGCGCGATTCATTCAAAGCCCGGTAATACGCCAGGGTCAGGCCGGTCTCGACCTCACCACTGCGCTCACGCCCGGCCTCCAGGCTGTAAACCGAGCGTCCAGCCAGGGCGAGCAAAGGTAAGGTCATGAATGCCAGCAGAAAAACCAGGAAACCGCCTGCCAGGAACCGCGCTCGCCAGCCCTGCAGGCGGCGCTGAGTGACCTGGCGGGGTTTAAGAGCCAGCGGGCGCGCCAGGCGGGCGTTGAAGCGGGAGAAAAGCACGGTCATCCCCAGGGTGCTGGCCAGCTGGATCAGGGAGAGCACCGCCGCCAGGGGCAGGTTGAACAGGCTGACTGCCTGGTAATAAATCTCCACCTCCAGGGTGGCAAAGCGCGGTCCACCCAGGACCAGCACCACCCCAAAGGAGGTGAAATCAAAGATGAAAACCAGGAGAGCAGCCGCCAGAACCGCCGGCAGCAAGAGCGGCAGTGTGATATAGCGCAGAGTCTGCCAGCGGCTGGCTCCCAGGGTCTGGGCAGCCTGCTCCAGGCGCGGGTCGAGGTGAGACCAGAAATCGCCCACCATACGCAGGACGATGGTGGTGTTGTAAAAAACATGGGCCACCAGAATGGCTGTGAAGGTGTTGGTGAACTGGATGGGAGGCTGGGCAAAATCAAAAATGCCCATCAGGCCAGCATTGACCCAGCCGCGCGGTCCCAGAAGGGCATTGAAGGCAGCTGCCACGACCAGAGTGGGCATGACAAACGGCAGCCCGGTGAGGGCCTGGATCGCAGCCTTACCGGGGAAGTGATAACGCGCCATCAAGTATGCGCCAGGTAAACCGAGCAGCAAGGTAAGCAGGGTCGAGAGCAGCGCCTGCCCGAATGTAAAACCCAGCACGCGCCACACACCCGGCATAGACAGCGCCTGGGCGAATGCCGATGCCCATCCGCCTTCCTGGCGCGCAAAACTTAAATCCAGGATGCTCCCCAGCGGGTAGAAGTAGGACAGCGCCAGGAAGACCAGCGGTGGAATCCACAGCAGCCAGCCCAGGCGGAATCCATGGCGGGTGGCTGGCTGAGAGTTCTCCTCTGTGGACATCCTGGCCTGGCTCATCGCAGGACGACCTCCGTCCAGGCCTGGATCCAGGTCTCCCGCTGGCTGGCGATCAATTCCGGAGCGAGCGTGGCCGGCTGTTCGGGAGTCTGGAGGTACTGGGCGAAAGCCTCATCCAGTTTGGCGTCCGGGTTGACCGGGAAAACCGCCATCTGCATGGGCATATCTTCCTGGAAAGTGGGCGAGAGCATGAAATCGATCCAGGCTTCCGCCAGGTCGCGGTTGGGTGTACCTTTGAGGATGCCAGCAAACTCGATCTGTCGGAAACAGCTCCCGGGACCGACCACTGACCCGGTCGGCGGCTCATCCAGCGGAGTCTCGGCGAAAATCATCTCAAAGGGCGGGCTGGAGCTGTACGAAACCACCAGCGGGCGTGTCCCACCCCAGTAGGAGAATTCGCCATTATAGGCCGTCTCCCAATCGTTCACCACCCGCACATCGTTGTCCACCAGCTGGCGCCAGTAATCCAGGTAGCCCTCCTCACCGTAGCGCCCAATCGTCGCCAGCAAAAAGGCCAGGCCGGGCGATGAGGTCGCCGGATTCTCGACCACCAGCATGCTCCGGTACTGCGGATCGAGCAGGGCATCCAGATCCTGAGGAGGTGTGAGATTTTTCTCGGCGAAATAGGCCTTATCGTAATTGATGCATACATCCCCGTAATCGACCGGCAAAGCACCCTGCGCCGGATCGAGCTGGAATTCCGATGGAATCTTCGCCAGCAAAGGCGTGGCGTAGGGCTCGAAGATACCTTCGTCCAGAGCGCGACTGAGGTAGGTATTATCCAGCCCGTAGAACACATCTGCCAGGGGATGGTCCTTGGAGAGGATCAGCTTGTTAAGTGCCACACCGGTATCGCCGCCCTTGATGAACTGGACCCGGGCATTGTACTGG
>JAJZSS010000493.1 GCA_021849525.1 Chloroflexota bacterium | reverse complement strand
CTCAAGGTCGGCGGCACTCTGGTGCGCGTCCTGCTCACCAGCGCCCTTGCTGGCGGTGTTGTTCTGGGAATTCTCCAGCTCAGCCTGCCGGCCCTGCCCCTCGCCATCCTGGCCTTCCTGGCAGGTGCGGCAATTGTTATCCCCTTCATCTGGCCCGAAATTAAACTACTGCTGAAACTATGACAATCTACAACTTTGATACACCCCTCCAGCGGCGCGAGACCAACTGCGCAAAATGGGGACACTACGCTCCCGATGTCCTCCCCTTATGGGTCGCAGACATGGATTTCCCGGTCGCCTTGCCTGTCCGCGAAGCCCTGCATCGCCAGATCGACTTGAGCGGTCTGGGTTACCCGGATGCGATGGGCGTGGATGATCTACCCGAGCTGCGCGGCTTGCTGGTTGAGCGGATGCAGCGCCTCTACCAGTGGCGCATCCAGCCTCAGGATATTGTATTTACAACCGGCGTCGTGACCGCGTTTCACATGGCCAGCTACGCCTTTGTCGCTCCCAACCAGGCTGTCCTGGTACAGCCACCCGTCTACCCGCCGATCTGGCATGCAGCCCAAACGACCGGTGTAAAACATCAAGCAGCACCGCTTACCCGGCTTGCCGATGGAAGTTATGTGGTCGATTGGGAGCACTTCGAGGCGGCAATCACCCCCGAGACGCGCATGTTCCTGCTGTGTAATCCCCACAACCCGGTCGGGCGGGTCTTTACCCGCCGCGAGCTCGAAAAATTCGCCGAGATCTGCCTGCGCCACAATGTCCTGATCTGCTCCGACGAGATCCACTCGGACCTGGTTTATACCGGTCATCCACACATCCCGATTGCCTCACTGGCCCCAGAAATAGCTGAGCGAACGATCACGCTCATGGCGCCCAGCAAGACTTTCAATATCGCCGGGCTGCAGTGTTCGTTCGCCATCATCCCAAACCCGGAGCTGCGCAAGCAATTTCAGCGCGGCAATAAAGGTATTGGAGGCTGGGTAAACACTCTTGGGTTGGTAGCGGCTGAGGCTGCATATCGCGAGGGGGATGACTGGCTGGAGCAGGTGCTGGTCTATCTCGAAAGCAACCGCGATTTCCTGGCTCATTATGTAGCAGAAAAACTCCCCGGCATACAGATGGTCAAACCCGAAGGCACCTACCTGGCCTGGCTGGACTGCCGGGCATTTAACCTACCATCCGACCCCTGCAGTTTCTTTTTGGAGAACGCCAGGATCGCGCTCAATGATGGGCGCACCTTTGGACCAGGCGGTGAGGGGTTCGTGCGTCTCAATTTCGCCTGCACTCGCTCCACGCTCGAGCAGGCGCTGGATCAGATGCAGCAGGCATTAGCCAGCACGCAGATTCAGGCTCCTTCTGCGTAAGGAGGGATAAGCAGCCAATGCGCCTGGTTTCAATCGCCTCTATCCTGATCCTCTGCATCACCTTATTACCCTCCAGCCCCCTCCCCACCAGGCTTGCGCCTGTGCCGGCCCAACCGGAATGGGAAAGCCGCGTCGATCCATGGGTCTTGGAAAACGCAGCCCGCGGAGAAACGGAGTTCCTGGTCTCCCTGGCTGAGCAGGCTGGCCTGAGCGGCGCCGTGGACTTGCCAACCCAAGCCGCCAAAGGTCGTTATGTATATGAACAGCTCAGCCAGACGGCGCAGCGCACCCAGGCGCCGCTCCTGCGCCGGCTGCAGGCTGCCGGAGTCGCTTTTCGCCCTTACTGGATCTCTAACCTGATCTGGGTGCGCGGGGATACTGCCCTGATTCAGGAGCTGGCTCTACGCCCCGAGGTCGCCCACATCTATGCCAATCCCTGGGTGGAGCTTGATCGCCCGCCGAGCGAGGCAGCCGGGGAGATTGCAGGACCTGCCCGTGTTACCCAAGTCGAACCGAATATCACCCGGGTCAGAGCCGATGATGTCTGGGCAGCAGGTTTCACCGGACAGGGTGTGGTTGTTGGTGGGCAGGATACCGGCTACAACTGGGAGCACCCCGCCCTGATAAACCAGTACCGCGGCTGGGATGCCGCAAGCGAAACGGCAGTCCACGATTACAACTGGCATGATGCCATTCATTCGGACAACCCATACTCGGGGGGTCCAAATGAATGCGGCTTTAATTCGCCTTTCCCGTGCGACGATAATGGGCACGGCACCCACACCATGGGCACCATGGTCGGTGACGATGGCGCCGGGAACCAGATTGGCATGGCGCCCGGAGCGCGCTGGATCGGCTGCCGCAATATGGAGAATGGCTGGGGCAGCCCGCTGACGTACCTCGAATGCTATGAATGGTTTCTGGCTCCCACCGATATCAATAACGAAAACCCTCGCCCGGACCTGGCTCCTCAGGTGATCAACAATTCCTGGAGCTGCCCGCCGGACGAAGGCTGCACCGACCCGCTGGTGCTGCTGCAGGCAGTCCAAAATGTACGTGCCGCCGGCATCCTGACCGTACACTCCGCCGGCAATTCTGGTCCAACCTGCAGCACAATCAACACCCCGGCAGCCATTTACGCCGGATCCTTCACCGTGGGCAATACGACTCTGGAGGATACAATATCACCCTCCAGCAGCCGCGGCCCGGTGACCATTGATGGCAGTGGGCGTATGAAACCGGATGTATCCGCTCCGGGGACGCGGATCCGCTCCAGCATGGGAGAGACCTACGCCTATCTCTCCGGCACCAGCATGGCCGGACCGCACGTC
>JAJZSS010000492.1 GCA_021849525.1 Chloroflexota bacterium | reverse complement strand
GAAACAGCCATTCTCCGCTTTCCACAACCACGAAGCTGCCTTCTTGCACCTGTTGGGCTGGCACCGTCAGGCGCACACGCAAATTTTCTCGCAGCCCGCCGCCGACAATATATCCAATCGGGGCGCCGGTTTCCTCAGCAGATAGTGCATTATTCAGATCCATGTTAAGCCCCTCCAGCATTGCTCAGCTGAGCATCACCCAGCGCACCCAATACACTCATCAAAGTTGGATAGTCATCCCGCAGCAAGGTTATCAGCTCCTGGGTGGCACGCCCTGCCCAGGCTGCGTCTCCTACTGCCAGATGCGCCTGGTGAGCTTGCTGAACATGGGCTGCCAGCAATTCGCCAACTGGCAATTCTTGCGCCCGTAAAACATGCCGGAAATAACCAAAACGGCCTGCTCGGGTAAATTCACAGATTTCCGCTGCATCACATAGATAAATCAGGTCCAACCCCAGGGCCGGGCGCGGTGGAAGTAGATGAAAAATCCGCCCGTTCTGCCGGTAGCCCACGCCCAGCACACTCATCTCCAGCGGGACATTGCGATTGATGCGGTTATCTGCGATGATGTGCTCATCCACGCCATCAGCAGTTGCCAGCTGGCGAACCAGGCCATCGTCATCGATATGAATATCATAAATCAGACCATAAATCTGGTAGGAAGGCTCTACAGGTACGCGCACCAGGGCTCCAAAAGATGGCGCCTCCAGCTGCGCCACGCGACAACCTGCCACAAAACCGGTTGTGCTGGCTCGAAGTAACCGCCCAATTTCAATCTGCTTCATTGGTCTTCCTCTTTTGTTATACCCGGAAGCTTGTCCGCCCGGGATGGTCTTTATGAAATTGCTTGTTGGATTTGTCCCCCGGCTCAACTCCCCGCCGGCGGAGCTCCAGGGCGATCATTTCAGTCACCTGGTCTTTTTCTTGCAGCGAGACGACGGCAACTTCATGCGCCCTGTGCAACGCGTATGGATACGGGCGAGCGCCTAATATCCGGCATTGATCGATCAGGCAGGCATGGAGTAAATCCAGCTGTACTGGGTCCGCCGCCACCCATGCCGGAATCTCAACCCTTGCCAGCCAGGAATGCCCCTCGCGACCAACATTCAGGTAAAAGAAATGCAAAGCCAGCTCATCCCGATATTGTTCCACCGAATGCGACTGCAAACCAAAGACAGCAGAGCGTTCTCCTGGACCCAGGAACTCACGAAAAAGCATTTTGTCCGTCACACCGCGCAAAGGATGATTGGTATGGAGCTGAGGCAGCTCACTCTCTGCAGCGCCGGCAACTTCCAGCATCCGCACTACCAGGTCTGCCGAAGGATTGTCTACATATCCTGCCGTGGTCACGCCAAGCTGCGCCAGCTTGCGCAGCAGATCCAGATATTCTGCCAGGCTCTTGCGAAATTCACCTTGTGTCTCAATTTCCCGCGGCCCCCACAACTCCATGGGTCCGTCGGTGAACGAAATCACCGGCAGGGTGAAACCCTGGGCCAGATTCAGGAGCATCTGGCGCTCGTGCAAATCGCGGCGCAGAGCCAGGGTAGATTCGGTGAGCGTGCCGGTAGGTGTATAAAGCTCATCTCCATAAAACAGCCGGCTCTCCACCTGGATCGCCGGCGGCAGTGGCTGTCCATGGCGGATACAGATCCCACCGACATTGATCAGGCAATATCGCACCGGTTGGTGGCGATCGGGAGCAATCTGCGAGCCGTCTGCAGCCAGCACAACTGCCTGAGCAGGCATCTTAGATGCCGGAAAATGCCCATCCAGTGGCTCGGGGGGACGCAGACCGGCCTCTATGGGGATTGCACACCGCAAATTCTTATTAATCTCCTGCGCGACACGCTGGACTTTTTCGCGCAATTTCTCCAGGTTACCAGCATGCAGCTCCAGAAGTTCTCGCGCCCGATCGCGATTGCTTTGCAGCATCTGCTCTTGCTCTCTTGCACTTTCGCCCAGTTTTTTTACCTGGTCGCGCACCTGCGGAAAGTCAACTGCCATGCGCCCTCCCGGATATCTCAGAACAATTGTTTTGAATATTGTAAGACCTGATTCACCCAAACGCAAGGGAAATATGGCTACTCGAAACTTAAAATCAGAGATAAAATTCAATCAAATTGTGCAGGTAGCAGGGAATCCGGTATCAAACCCCTCAGAGATCATGGCATCATTGGCTGACACGCTCTCCCCAATCGAAAGTAAAAGGAATATTCGTCCCTTCGATGCCCGCCAGGACATGAAACAGGTAGCCGATCTTATCGAGCTGTGCTTTTCGGATACCTTGGATTCGGATGGTAAACGCTACTTACAACAAATGCGTTTTGCTGCCGATAATCCCCGTTATCTGAATTGGGCTACTTCTACGGTTGATTGGGTAAGCCTGCCGATGAATGGCTATGTATGGCTCGAAGAGAAGCACCTGATTGGCAATCTATCCTTAATCCCGTTTCAGAGCCAGGGACAGCATAAATATTTAATTGCCAACGTGGCAGTACACCCCGACTACCGGCGGCAAGGCATCGCCCGGCAGCTAACCCAGAATGCCATCGAGTATGTGCAAAAGCGAGGCGCCCCAGAAGTCTGGCTGCACGTGCGTGCCGAAAACAGCGCGGCAATCAACCTCTACCATTCGCTTGGTTTTGTTGAGCGGGCTCGCCGGACGACCTGGTTCAGCCAGCCGGACTACTCCCCAACAAGATCGGAA
>JAJZSS010000491.1 GCA_021849525.1 Chloroflexota bacterium | reverse complement strand
TCCGATCTAGCCTTTGACGCCCAGCTCGAGCTGCATGGGGTCGAAGTGGCAGTACTGGGTGGGGGTGTACCAGATCAGGCGCTGGTCGTGGGCCTCGCAGTGAGCGCGGGCCAGCTCCAGCAGGGGCGGCAGCTCGCTCTCGCCCAGGCCGGTGCCCACACTGGCGCCGGCGCCGGAATAGATCAGGGCGTTCAGCCCAACCGTCGGCACGCCCTCGGTGGATAGGAATTCCAGGGTCTGGGCAAGCGAAGGGGCGTTGTCGCGCAGCATGGTGGTATTGGTCATCACATACAGGGGCGTTTCCAGCACATTGCGCAGGCCGCGCACTGTCTGCTGCCATGCGCCTGGGGCGCGCACCATCTGGTCGTGGATGGCTGCGTCGTGCGATTCGAGCGTGATCTGGACATGATCCAGACCGGCTTCTACCAGACGCTCCACAAAGCGCGGGTCGGCGAGGCGGCGGGCGTTGGTATTCAGCCCGGTGATCTGGCCATTGCGTTCGGCATGGGCAATCAGCTCCGGCAGGTCGGGGTGGAGGGTGGGCTCGCCGCCGGTAAAGACGACATGCGGGATGCCCAGCGCCCAGGTGCGGTCGAGGACTTCGATCCACTCGGGGGTTGAAAGACCGGGGAAGGTGCGTTCACGGGCGTTGTAGCAGTGGGCGCAGTCGTTGTTACAGCGATAGGTGATTGCCAGATCCATGCGGTATGGCGCGGACGGGCGGGCCGAGAAGGGGGCGCGGATCTCCAGGTCAAGCTCGTGGATCGGGCAGGCGCCATCCGGGCGGACGAGGGCGTTGATTTGTTCCTGAATCTGCGTGTAGTCAGCCAGTGCCTGCTCGACCGGGACGGCGTAGTGCTGGCGCAGGCGTTTTACGGCCTGTTCGGTCGGTGTGTCCTCCAGGGCCAGGTAAGCCAGGAAGGCCGCGGTGGGGTTGAGATGCACGACCCGGTTGGCGTTTACCAGTAACAGCCCGCTGCCATCCGGGTCGACCCGCAGATGGACGCGGCTGCGCTCGCCGGGGGCCTGGCGGTCGTAATGGTGCAGGCCAGGCGGCAGGGCGGGCATGGCTGGATGTGCAAGCCGCCCTAGGATGGATTTGAGGTTGCGTGGAATACCCATATCAAATCACCTGTAAGTTTGTTTTGGATGGTTGGCTATCGCCCACCACCGGCGCAGGCGCAGGCGCAGCCGGCGCAGGCACAGGCGCAGGCACAGCCGCCACCGCCGCCAGAGCGGCTGCCGCCGCTGCTGCGTGGAGGAGGTGGCGGAGGGGGATTGGTGCGGTTGGTGATGGTAGAGGTGAAGTCCTGGACATTACCGACCACGCCGCCGGCAAAATTCTGCACGCCGCCCACCACGGAAGCCGCGAAATCCGAGCCGGGCAGGGTGGGCAGGTTGATGCCGCCGCCCCCGCCGCTGCTGGAGCTGCCGCCGCCACCGGTGGAGACGGTCTGCGGACCGCTGGACCCGGGCGAGAAGGTGGGATCGTAATTCCCCCACCAATGGGGGATGAAGACCGGTCCGCCGGAGAAAGTGCGCCTGGTGCGGTCGTCGTAGTCCTTATCCATCATGGTCCATTCCATGACTTCATCATATTTGGCGCTTTTCACTTCGGGCGTCTCAGCGGTCTCTACCTGCTTCCAGGCGCGCTCGACGATATCCTTGTAGTAGGCGACGGTTTCTTTGTGGCTGAAGCCTTTCATTTTCAGGGCCACGCTTTTGATCAGGGCGGTCATGGCGTCCTGCAGCTCTTTACGGCGGGCGGATTTGGTGGTCTGTTCAAAGGCTCGCAGGAAATCTTTTTCGTAATCGTACAGACCTTCGGGCAGCGGGCTGGCGACGTCCAGCTCGAGCGGGTCGCGAGTTTTGAGGGTGGCAGCGTTCTTTTTGATGGCTCCAAACAGGATCATGGTCAGGATTTTATCCAGGGGCTGCTCGAGCAGGATGGCCGATTCGACGGCAGTCAGGCCGCGCTTAATGCCGTGCCCTTCGATGGAAACTCTGGGCGGCAGGTACTGCAGCTTGCGCTTATTGCCCGAGATCACGCCCAGGGCAGTAAAGCCAGCGATCAGGAGGGCAATCCCGGCACAGCAGCCAAAGCCGATCAAATCATCACCGGAGACGCCGACACGTTCGGCAATGCCGGGCTGGGCCTGGATCACTCCCGATGGGACGTAGGTTTTGGGGAAGGATGCGCCAAACTGGAAAGCCTGGGTGAAGTTGGCGTTGGGATTATTCCAAGAATAAACCACCCGCCCATCAGCATCCAGATAGGTCTCGGGTTCGCTGGGGAAGCCAGATGGGGCGGAATGCCAGCGGGGCTCTTCGGTAGTCACACCCGGCGGCAGGTGGAAGGCGACGGTCATATCCGTCGATCCGGTGACGAAATCCGAGTCGATATACGTGGTAGCGAACACCGCGCTGACGTAATTCTCATCCTGGTCGTCGGGATAAAGCACGTCGTTAACTCGGGCAATGTAGACCCGGAGCTCGCCGGTATCCCCCGGCTGGATGGTATACGGGCCGAGCCCGACGGCCACGCCGGGATTGACATACGGCGAAGAGCTGATATCGCTGATCTGCTGCCCGTCCACATCGGCGTAGATGCTGCTCATATCATAGTTCGAGCTCGGGATGCCGATGTCGACAAAGTCGAGGGGGGCGCCGTTGGCGGTATTGGCAAAGGTGATCAGGTAGTCGATCGAGGATGT
>JAJZSS010000490.1 GCA_021849525.1 Chloroflexota bacterium | reverse complement strand
ATTTTGAGCAAGTGTCGTTATTGTTTGTGCTGCTCACCGCCTTCATCAGCCTTGGGTATGCCTGGATGCTGCGGGGCAAGGTGCTGAGCAAGGATCTGGGTACAAAGAAGATGCAGGAAGTGTGGAATGCGATCCGGGTGGGGGCAGACAGCTACCTGAGCCGCCAGCTGCGCACCATTCTACCGATCATCGTGGTCCTGACGATCGTGATGTTCCTGAGCATTTACGTCGTGCCACCCACGCATGAAGCCACACTGGAATTTCCAAATAATACCAAAATCATCATTGCCATCGGGCGCACCATCGGCTTTATCATGGGCGCTTCGTTCTCGCTGATTGTGGGCCAGCTGGGGATGCGCATGGCAATCCAGGCCAGCGTGCGGGCGGCTTCGGCGGCGCGGCGCGGCTCCAATGAGGCATTGTCGATCGCTTATTACGCCGGCACGATCACCGGCATGCTCACCGACGGGCTGGGGCTCTTCGGTGGGACGATCCTCTTCATTATATTCGGTAAGGCGGCGCCGGATGTGCTGCTGGGCTTCGGCTTCGGCGGCACCCTGCTGGCGCTGTTCATGCGGGTGGGCGGCGGGATCTATACCAAGGCGGCCGATGTGGGCGCCGACCTGGTGGGTAAGGTGGAGAAAGACATTCCCGAAGATGACCCGCGCAACGCGGCCGTGGTGGCCGACCTGGTGGGCGATAACGTGGGCGACTGCGCAGGGATGGCGGCGGACATCTTCGAATCCTACGAAGTGACCATCGTCTCGGGGTTGATCCTGGGGCTGGCGGTGATGGCGATCGATCCCACCCACAGCCTGAAATGGATCGTCTTCCCGCTGATCATCCGCGCCATCGGTGTAATCAGCTCGATCATCGGCACCTTTACCGTGCCGATCTGGGAGAAATTCCCGATCAAATTCCTGCGGGCGCACGACGCCGAATCGGCCATGTTCCACTCCTACGAAGTTTCCAGTGTCAACACCATTGTGTGGGCGTTCGTGGTAGCGGTGGCTTACGCCGGCGACTGGCGGCTGGGCATGCTGACCACGATCGGCGTGGCGCTGGCGGTGGCCTTCAACCCGCTGACTTCGTACTTCACCTCGACCAAGAAGCCGCCGGTGAAGGAAATCGTCGAATCGACCAAAACCGGTCCGGCAACCACAATTCTCTCCGGGCTTTCGGTGGGCATGGAATCATCGGTGTGGGCGCTGGTAGTGATCGTGATCAGTTTTGCGCTGGCATTGATGCTGTACTCGGCGGATGGGGCGCTGTATGTGCTGTACGCAGTGGCTATGATCGGCATCGGGATGCTCTCGCACACGGGCAACAACGTGGCGATGGACTCCTTCGGGCCGATCTCGGATAACGCCAACGGCATCGCCGAGATGTCATGGGCTGAAGAGAGCGAAACCAGCAGCAAGGATGCGCGCCAGATCCTGGCCGACCTGGACGCGGTGGGTAATACCACCAAGGCAATCACCAAGGGCGTGGCCATTGCGTCGGCGGTGATTGCGGCGGTCAGCCTGTTTGCTTCCTTCGTCACCGATGTGGGCAAGGTGCAGCTGCAGCTGGCTCTGCCGGTGATGGATGCGATCCGGATCAATGATACCAAAGTGTTCATCGGCTTCCTGCTGGGCGGGGCGCTGCCGTGGCTGTTCAGCTCGCTGTCCATCCGGGCGGTGAGCCGGGCGGCCGGGCTGATTGTGGAAGAAGTGCGCCGGCAGTTCCGCATCCCCGGCGTGATGGAAGGGACACGCACGCCGGATTACGGCGAGGTGGTGAGCATTTCGACCGCCGCGGCGCAGAAAGAGCTGATCCCGCTGACGGTGATCGCGGTGATGGTGCCGCTGGGCGTGGGCCTGCTGCTGCAGGTGGAAGCCCTGGGCGGCTTCCTGGCGGGGATCATCCTCTCCGGGCAGATGCTGGCGGTGTTCATGTCGAACGCGGGTGGGGCGTGGGATAACGCCAAGAAGTCGATCGAAGACCAGCCGCGCGACCTGGTGGCCAATACGGGCAAGGGCTCGGAACGGCACAAGGCGGGTGTGGTGGGCGATACGGTGGGCGATCCGCTGAAGGATACGGCCGGACCGGCGCTGAACCCGATGATCAAGGTGGTGAATATGGTGGCGCTGCTGGCTGCGCCGATCATCGTGCGCTATACCTCGCTGACGCTGGGCGTGATCGTGATCGTGATTGCGATCTTTGCCCTGGTGTGGTGGGCGATTGCGACGAGCAAGAAGCCGACCAAGCCGATCGTGGTGGAGGCGGTAAATATTTCAGGGGATTAGGCTGCAAAGCTGAGAAGAATAAGTTTGACGCCGGTCTTGCGAAAGCAGGGCCGGCGTTTTTTAAGAGGTGAGATATCCGCAGATTACGCAGACAAACGCAGATGAAAACCGAGTTTTTTCTTGAAAACTCGGTTTTTTAACCCGGCGCATAGAATTTATCCAATCGGGGCAATGCGCAATGCCGGGTATTTGCCGGGGGCATACAACGGATTTTCGAGAACGGATGAACGAATTGGGTATGGGACGTAGGTTAAGCTTTAGCTTGACCGGGGGGCTGACAACGAATTTGGGAACGAATTGTACGAATTGAGGATGGGTTGTAGGTTAAGCTTTAGCTTGACCGGGGGCTGTCAACGAATTTGGGAACGAATTGAACGAATTTGAGTTTAGAACAAATTGTTGTATGGATTCATAAAGAGAAGCCGAGT
>JAJZSS010000489.1 GCA_021849525.1 Chloroflexota bacterium | reverse complement strand
TGGGACAAGCCAGTAGACGAGCTTTCTCGGCCAAAAGGTCCCCGAAAATTCACCGTAATATTCTAGAGGTAGTCCATAATGGTAAGCGACGAACACCGTCCGCTCGCTATGCCCCACGATTTCCCCGATCTCCTTGGCAGTTTGTGGAGTTTCAAAAACCTGAGTCCACAGGCTGTTATTAACCTGTTTGTAAGCAAAAATCAGGCTGATCAGGATCGATGCGCCTACTGGCAGCCACCAGAAACGCGGTGAGGTGTCTTTCAGAGTTCTGATCAACCCGGTCAGCAACGGTGCGCTGCAGATACCGGCCAGGGGAATGAGCTGGAGGTGATAATACGGATGCGTGGAAATATGATGATTGAATGTGAAGGCGAACAGGATATACCCGGCAAGCAGGCTGAGTAGCGTCGCCTGCGCCAGCTGCTTGCGGATCAGCCAGAAACCGGCCAGGGCGGCCAGGAATGCGGTAAACCCGACCTCATTGATGGCCATGAAAAACCAATTCTCCCAAAATTCTCTGCGCAGGTACAGATACAGTTGAAAGCTCATCCCAATTTTTTCGCGCAGGAAACCAGAAATAAACACACCGTTTCCATAATACGCTGCCGGTAATGCCAGGCTGATCAATACGAAGCTGATGAAATGGCGTTGGAAAATAACTTTCCAGGTTCGTGCAGAATGGATCGAAAGCCCAAGGAAAACACTTAGTAAGGCAAATAGAACCAGCGGCCTGAGGAGTAATGTCAACCCGGTGAGCCCGGCAGCAATCAATAGCCTTGGGGTCGAGGGGCGTGCAAAATACTGGATGATACCATATAGGCTTATTAGGAAAAGCATCATCATCAATGCATCCGGCTGAAAGCTTCTGCTGGTCAGGATACCTGCCGGGGTCAGCAGGTAATACACTGTCGCGATGAAGGCCTCGCCAGCCGCCAGCAGATATCTGGTGATCAGGTATAGAAAGACGCCGCCGATCAACCAGAAAAGCGAGGTCACCGGCCGGGCGAACCACAGTTCTTCTCTACCTGCCAGCCGAAAGATCAGCGAGACGAGATATTCGTTCAGCGGCGGCTCAAGGATGAACTGACGCTCTCTCAGAGTATGCACCATCTCCTTGCGCCAATTTTCGATCTCCGGGTTATCATTAAAGTAGAAATTCCGGGCAATAATCGCAGAATCATATTCTCGCTCGACGAGCTGCCCCGGAGCCTGAATATTTTTCAGCCGAATAAACCCTGCCAATATGAATAAGACCAGGAGGGCGATGGTTTGCCAGGCTTGCCTGGAGGAGAGTATTCGGGTGGTTCTTGTTGTGTATGCGTTTGATTTCGATGAAAGGATCGTCAATGGAGGAAACTTTCTAATCTACCTTAGTGCGCCTGTCTGTCATTCAACCTTAACCAGATCAGGGAAGGGGGAGATGGCAGCCGGCCTGGCTGCATATGGGAAGCGGTTTTTCAGATTGTTGATCGGCGGCTCGAACAGATGCCAGGATAAGGAAGCGATCAGCACGGAGATCGTCCCGGAAATAATGAAGCTTATAAAACCTGGCGTGTGGAAGGGGATACCCAACCGCTCAAAGATCGCCACCAGGATTGGCGGCACGAAATTGTGGTATACATAGATGTCATAGGTGATCTTCCCCAGGTAGATCAGCGGCTTGAATTCCAGCAGCCTGCCGATAGGACCTTTGAAGCCAGACAGTGCCTCGCCGATCAGCCAGGCAAACATCATTGCCGTACCCAGATCACCCAGGGTGAAAAAATAGAATTGTTCCTCGACTGCCAAAGTCCAGAAATGGCCGAAAGATCCAATCCAGGTGTTATTGAGAGTAATATAAATGTTTGACGTGTATGTAACCAGCCATAGCCATATTTCACGGGCCGGTGGTAAATTGATTACTAATCCGATAATGATCGCCAGGTAGTAGATTGGGAATATGCGCAGGAAACGCTGGATGTAGAATTGGCGGATATAAAAGAAGGGCGATCGCTGGCCTTCTTCAGCCATCCTGCGGCTATCCAGGAGAATCCCGGTAATTAAAAAGCCAGAGAGCACGAAAAACAGGCGCACTCCTTAACCGCCCCAGTCAAGGTCATTCAGCAGCCAGGGGAGCCGGCGCGGGTGCCAGAAATGGACGACCATGACGCCCAGGACGGCAAAAAAGCACAGTGCATCCAGCTGTGGATAGTAAGTTTGGTCTTTGGTTGTCTCGCTCAAAATGGGCAGGTTCCCCACGCCAAGGTGGAAATCATCCAGGCTGGCCTGAACAGGCTCCAGTTGGATAAAAACTCATTGGCGGTCGTTTTGGTGCCGGGGCGATATGCCTGGCAGCGAGTCTTCCAGGTCAGCGATCCTTGTCAAAGAAATAATACTTCCCATACCCATCGACGGCGGCGATCCACGCTTCTTCTCCCACCTGCCAGGGATCGATTTGATGCATACCATAGCGCCTCCAGCCTTTCCCCTCCGCTTGAAGGATCGGCCTGCTATCCAGCAGCTCTTCTGCATACCGGGTTGGGGTCAGATCGGTGATCTTGAGCGCCTGGATCTAGTGGGTGCCGTTTGGAGGATTGACATCCATCGTGTAGCGGTACAGCTCGTCCTGGTAGATCAACAGCCGCCCGCTGGGCCGGGCAATATGGTTGTTCCCGGCGACAATCGGGGATTGCGGGTGCTCTGTCCATGGACCCGTCAAATTAACCGCAGAATACAGAT
>JAJZSS010000488.1 GCA_021849525.1 Chloroflexota bacterium | reverse complement strand
AGGACTGGTAACAACCGGAGTCGCACACGCCATCGCTTCCAGCACTTTATTCTGAATCCCTGCACCATATGGAACAGGTGCAACAGCCAATGTGGCCTGGCGAAGATATGGTCGGAGATCAGTTACTGTACCGGTCACGACAATCCGAGAATCCTGCATGAGAGCCTGAAGTTGGGGAGGCGGGTCTTTGCCTACGATCTGCAATCTCACTTCGGGCAGAGATTGCCAGATCAATGGCATAATTTTCTCGACCAGAGTCAATACCATCGTAACATTGGCATGGTAGCTCATTTTCCCAGACACGACCAGTGTAGCCGGTGCTCGAGCGACCTGCAGATCTGGGGTGAAATATTCCAAATCCACGCCATTCGGCAAGATTAGAATTCGCTTCAATCCAGCACCATCTTGGCGTAAATCCAGGAATGCCTGACGATCATTTGGAGAAGTGACCAGTACCCTAGCAAACTGTCCAACCAACCAGGATTCATACTTCCGCGTTCGACCAACTTCAAAGCGTGTGATCCAGCGGTTAAACCAGCTTTTGGATTGGACAGCAGACTGCTTGAACAAATAAGAGATATTGTCAACACTATCCCAGATGATGGGTATCTGCCGCCGGCCAGCAACGTCTTGCAACGCAATGCCATAATTTGCCCCACGTAAATGTTCCACATGAATTACATCGAATATGACATTAGGATCATTCAGCAGTTGGTTTATCTGAGCATTTAATCGTGGATTCCAGCAATAAACCGATTGGAGTGGTTGACGGCTGGGAATTGCCATGAAGACATTCTTAAGCGACCGCCAGGTAGGTAAGTGATCTGCCAGAACTTGCTTGACCTGAGTTTCTAAAAGTTTTAGTTCTGTTTTTTCTTGCTCGTTCGAATATAAGGTAGCTAATGTAACCTCATGCCCCTGTTGTACAAGATGGCGGATTAAATTATAGGGCCGCACACGTACCAGGCTGGGAACATAAGGAACTATAAACAATATTTTCATCTACTTAACATTGGCTCATTTCGTGCTTTATTTCGTTGCATCCAGAAACGTCTTCCGATATCTATCAGACTCACTCCCGCAAATAAAATCATGACTGCATCCACCGGCAAGCGATAGCGCACCAGGGTCCAGGTAAAAATATGGATGCCTGTATAAACCACCGCAAACAGAAGGAGGAAAAACAGCGGATGTTCAATTGAACGCTTCGCTTCTGATATTCGATTACTGAGCCATAAATACAGTCCATACAGCATGAAAGGTAAAAAGAGTCCGAAGCTTCCGACTCGGGTGAGATTGCTGATCAATCCAGAGCTGCTGGAAGGCCAGAACATAAAATAGTGGGGGATGCGACTCACTGACAGTAAAATATATCGCAAAGGGTCAGCAAGAATATTTTTTAACCCTTCACCCAACAAAGCCTGGTCCAGGGCCGCCTCATCCAATCCACGGTATTTTTCCGGAATGACGCTCAGATAATTGCCTGTTTCAGCAGTCATGATCGGCTCGAACTCGGTGCCATATTGAGGCAGATTACCCCAGAAAAATGCGAAACCAGCATTGGTATTTAATAAGACAAACCGGTCAAAGCGTTGGTAGTTAAAGAGGGTGAAAGGCAGGATGACCAGGCCAATGATCACGACACTGGCAGCGACCCCCAGCAGGGCGGACTGTTTCTGGCGTAGTTTTACCCAGGCGATCCACAACAAAATAAAAGGCATCACCAGCAAAAATAACTGGCGCATCAAGATCGTTGCCACCGCCAGGAGCCCCAAAATGAGACCATACCGCAGGGCTTTACTTGCTGAAGCCGTATCCAGAGCCCACATGATCGCGACATAAAGAACCGCCAGAATGCCGGTAATATAAAAAGGCTCCGTCATCAACGTGCCGGCGTAATAAATGAAATAGCCATAGACTGCCGTAATCAACGCCCCTGCCAGGCCGGCCTGTGCGTTGATCAGGCGTTTGCCGATCCAATAAACCAGCAGAGGCTGCAGAATCCCTACCACCAGTGACTGGATGAGGCGCGCCGCCAGGGCATGCACCCCAAATATTTTATAGACCACAACCAGATAATAGGTATACAGGTAGCTCCAGTGAGCCGTCGGCGCATTGGCGGCGGTCACCGGCCACCAGGGCTCACCAAAGCTGAATCCATGTCCATCCATTACCCGGATCGCCAGGTTATGGTAAGAAAGCTGGTCGGTCACGCCTGGCAGCTCGACAACCGCATCCCCGAGATAAAGAGAAACTCCCAGCCGTAACGCAACCGAGAGGGCCAGAATCGCAACCAGCCATTTGCGGTTATTACTCATGCATTAACCCCCGCCCATTCGACTGATTTGGGTTGGTGGTCCCCTCCTGAAAATACTTTATCCATCGCTTTTAGAGCCACCTGCCAGTCATATTTTGCTTCGACAAGCTCACGACCTGCCAGGGCGAGCTGCACCTGAGTGGCAGGGTTTTCTAAGAGATCGACAACAGCCTGGGCGAATGTCTCTGATTCGTCGCGCACAATCACTTCACACCCATCCTGCGCATCGATTCCTTCCAGGCCCACGGTCGTGGTTACCAGCGGCATGCCGCGGGCGAATGCTTCCAGGATGCGCACCCGCATCCCACCGCCGGCACGCACGGGCACGACAATGATCGCCGACTGCTCAAAGTAGGGATCCAGGTCCTCTACATAACCTGTGACCTGAATATGCTGTGGATCCTGGGCTAGATC
>JAJZSS010000487.1 GCA_021849525.1 Chloroflexota bacterium | reverse complement strand
GTTTCAACGACAAGGAGCTCAGCCATGCAAAAACGAAATCAGCTTATCATCCTGGCAGTGATTCTTACAGCCAGCCTGATTCTGGGTGCTCTGGGCGTGCCAGGAGCAGTGGCTCAGGAGATCCAGCCGCCAGCCCGGCCGGCGGGGCAGGCTGCGCGCCAGCCGGGGGAAATCCTGTCAAGCAACTCCTACCAGCCGGTGTGGGATGCAGCCAGGCGCTGGGTCGTTCCGGCGGCTGAGCCCGGGCAGGAGACTGCCAGGATCGAAGCAGAGGCGGCGAGCGGGGGGCCGGATGAATATGGCTATACCTGGGACGACGGCGCAGCAGAGGCCTGGATCAGCGCGGAAGGCGGCGCAGACCTGCCGCTGAGCTGGGAAACCCCGGGCTCGGCGCCGGTTGAGCTGGGCTTTCCGTTTAATTATTACGAGAATACCTATACCCAGGTCAGGGTTTCGATGTTCGGCTTCCTGTCTTTCAGCGGGGATAATCTGTACACCACCCAGGCGCACATCCCCAGCGCCGAGACACCCGATGATGTGATTGCTCCGCAGTGGGCGCCCTACGATCAGATTGCCGGCTATGTGCGCACCCTGCAGGGTGGGACGGCGCCCAACCGCTACCTGGTGGTGGAATGGAACCGAGTGCAGATGGATACCTGGGATCCTGCCTTTATCGATGAATTCACCTTCGAGGCGATCCTGTACGAGAACGGGAATATCGCCTTCCAGTACGCCGCGATGACCATCCAGGGCAGCTATGGCTGCATGGCCTCGGGGATTGAAAATTCCACCGGGCTGGACGGGCTGACGATCACCGATTTTTGCCAGCCGATCTCTGGTGAGCATGATGTGCGCATTACCCGCCCCGCAGCAAGCGCCCGGGTGAGCCTGACGCCGCGCGATCAGGGCGGCTTCACCCAGGCAGGTGGGCGGAATATGTTTGAAGTGGGCCTGCAGAATACCGGCGAGCTGGGGGCCGATACCTACGAGTTTAACCTGGTCCAGGATGGCGTAGGCTGGGAGGTCAATCTCCTGGCGGCGGATGGGAGCACACCGCTGGTGGATACGGACAGCGATGGGAGCGTGGACAGCGGCGAATTGGCGCAGGGCGCAGTGAGAAGCATATTCGTCGAAGTGCTGGCGCCGAGGATCGTCAACATCGGGAGCGCCTGCCAGCTAACCCTGGAGGTGGAATCGTCCCTGAATCCGGCCAGCGCCAGGAGCGCACGGGTGAGTGTGGTGATCCCGGCGCCGTTCGCGCAAATCTATGGCGATGAAGCCGATGGGGCGCAGAGCGTGCTCCTGGTGGCGCCGGACCGGCAGCTCCTGCGCAAGACTGCCGCGGACAATTCAGACACCCAGGACGGAGCGCTGGCAGAAGCACCCAACGGCAGCCTGGTGAGCATCTGGGAGAAGGATCGCTGCCTGGACGAGAACTGTATGGTGAGATTCAGCGAGCTCGAGCTGGCGATCCTGGCGCCGGATGGGAGGACCGTGCGTGCGGCGACGAAATTAACCGATTTCACCGGCAGTACTCGCAGCGCCTTTGATTCAGCGCCGGTGATCGCCGTCGCCCCCAATGGACGGACCGGCGTCATCTGGCAGCGGCTGCTGTACAATGAAACTGGGCAGCCCAATTACAATCTAATGTTTGCCAGCCTGGACAGCGCCGGGAATTTGACGGCTCCGATTGCCAACATCACCCAGAATGCAGTCTGGGGATTCGACGCCCCGTTCTATTACTATGGACGGATTGCCGCCACCGGCGATAACCGCTTCGTTCTGGCCTGGTACGCATCATCCTATACGACCGGCTCGCTCCGGGATATCTACTACGATATTCGCGATGCACAGGGAGCCCCGGTTGCGGCGGGAAAAATCACCAACGATACCCCGGGATCCGATCAAGGCTACAGCTCGCCGGCGGTTACGGCGCTGGCCAATAACCGGGTGCTGGTGGCGTACGCCGGGAGGGCGGGCGCAACGAACACCACCCACTATCTGATCCTGGACAGCAGCGGGAATATCGTGCGGCCATTAGCGGGAATTATTGAAGCCAGTAACGGCCTGGATGCAGCCCAATTCTCGGACGGGCGGATCATCCTGGCGTGGTCGAACTGGATGGTCCAGGGGCTGGTCCAGTATGTGATCCTGGATGGCAGCACCTATGATGTCATCGTAGGCCCGGTGGGGCTGGATAACCCGGCATCCCCGACCGGCGATGATCTGGTGTCGGTAACCACTGACCGCGCCGGCAGGGCGATCCTGACCTGGACAGACAGCGACAGCGGCTACCGGCGCAACCTGTATTATGCCCTGCTCACCAGCGACGGCACTACCGTTACACCGCCCATGGTTTTCTACAGCGCCGCCCAGCAGGCGGACGGCAGCCAGTCGCTTGCGACGAGCAGCGAAGGCGCCGGGAATACGACCTATACCCTGGAGCCTTCCGGCCTGCAGAGCGATGCTTTTGTGCGGCTGCCAGGCCTGGTCGCCGCGGCGCCCGGAGGTTTTGCCCGCATCCCGATCTACTTTGGCAATGCCGGCGCAGCTGCCACCAGCGGGATCAGCGTTCGGATTGCCCTGGATGCCAGCCTGGGCTATGTGAGCAGCAACCTGGGGATTACGCCGGTGCTCGGTGGAATGAACACCTGGACCTGGACGATCCCCGGTGAGTTGAGGTTCCTGGGCTACGGTCAGTTCGACCTGCAGGTGAGCCTGCCGGACGCCCCC
>JAJZSS010000005.1 GCA_021849525.1 Chloroflexota bacterium | reverse complement strand
CAAGATCAGTCGTATTTCATGTGCGACCCTGCCGGGCTCTCAGCAGATACCATGAAGGCAGCCGAGAAGCAGCGGAGGAATATGCAGGTTTCTGAAACCCTGGCTTGAACGAAAAAGCCAGTGGCCGAAACGCCTTAAGGCTTTGATCGCAGCTTCCGTTACAGTTAGATCTGCCGATCAAAAACTGTTATTTGTTGGCTTATTAAGCTGCGGAATGTGGGATAAAATAATATCATGACAAAACCTCGTATCTACTCAATGAGCTTCGCAAATATCTATCCCCTTTATATTACTAAGGTGGAGAATAAAGGACGCACGAAAACAGAAGTCGACGAAATCATTCGTTGGTTGACAGGCTATAGCCAGCAAGAGTTAGAAGCCCAACTGGAAAAACAGACAGACTTAGAGAGCTTCATTGCGGAAGCTCCTCAATTGAATCCTGCGCGGGCATTGATAAAGGGTATGGTTTGCGGTGTCCGAGTGGAAGACATCGAAGAACCAACCATGCAGGAAATTCGCTACCTGGATAAGTTAATCGACGAGTTAGCCAGGGGAAAAGTGATGGAGAAGATATTACGGAAGTAATAAATCTTCATGTAGAAAGTAAATTCCCGCCCTTTTGCATTTTTTTATAAAATTCCACCTGAATCCTTGAAATAAAATCCTGATTTTCTGCAACCGCAGAGTTTGTCAATCGAACATAATAATAAAGGACATTGAAATTCCTTATTTGAGCTATTAAATTGGTCGGAAATATTCTTCAAATTAAACATTTTTGAGCGGAATGAGGGATAAATCATTCAAGCGCAATGTCAAAGGAGACCAAATGACCAAACGCCTGATTGTGGTAGCCGGAAACATCGGAGCAGGGAAGACTTCGCTCACAGAGCGGATTGGCGCCCGCCTGGGCTGGAAAACCGCCTTCGAATCGGTTGTAGATAATCCTTATTTACCGGATTTTTACGCCGATATGCGCAGCTGGTCGTTTCATTTGCAGGTGTTTTTCCTGGGGCATCGCGCGCAGCAATACCTGGATTTAGCTGCTTCTCCAGAGTCAGCGATCCTGGATCGCAGCATCTACGAGGATGCATTTATTTTCGCCCGCGCCCTGGCTCATATGTGCAACCTCAGCGAGCGCGATTTTGTGTCGTACCGCCGGGTTTTTGATCTGGTCGTGCGCAACCTGCCCCCGCCGGATTTGTTGATCCACCTGCGCGCCCCTGTCCAGCTCCTCCTGGATCGCATCCAGCGGCGGGCGCGCAGCATGGAAGGTGGGATTGACGCCGAATATCTGCAATTATTGGAATCGTTCTATGATGATTGGATGGATTCGTTCGATCTCTGCCCGGTACTGACCATCCGCACCGACGACCTGGACTTTGTGCATAAAGCCCGTCATTTGGACAAGGTGGTGCGAATTATCCAGGAAAAACTTACCGGCCGCGAAGAAGTCATATTTCCGCCAAATTCCTGAATCTCTGTGCCGATCAAGAATCTGAAAATCAAATAGGCTCCCTGTGCGCCAACCGTCAGCGCAGGGAGCCTATTTTTATTCTGAGATAGCAACCTTTAAACGATCAGCTTGAGGATACTTTCCATGATCAAACCCAGCAGGTAGAGCAGCCCGAACCGGCGGTTGTGGGCGAATGCGCCGGCAACAAAGTAATTAGGCCAGAAATCTGGATAATCCGCAGGCTTTTCGGCAGGTCGCGGGGCGCGGAATGGGGGCAGGACTTTGAAGAAAGTAGGTAGAGCAAATAAAACGATCAGTAAAATGGGGCTGAAAAAATTAATCAGCACCAGGTAGCCCACAGCCAGGTATTGCAGGATGAACATCCCAACCGTTGCGTAGCGGGAGATGCGCTCACCAAGCAGTACTGGCAGGGTGTGGATGCCGCGGGCTTTATCCATATCGATCTTATCGATGTGCTTGCCGAAAATCACGGTCGTCACACCCAAAGCGTAGGGCAGACCGGCAACAACAACCCGCCAATCCCAGGCGCCGGTGATGACATAATATCCACCGCCGATCATCAACGGACCCCACACAATCAGGACCGCGAGCTCACCCAGGGCGATGTACTTCAGGGGGAAGGTATAAAACAGGACAAAAAAGACGCCGGCAGCCAGCAGCGCCAGGCTCAAACCACCCTGTAAATAGACCAGGGCAGCGCCGGCTGCCAGCGCCATCAAGCCGGTGACCGCAGCATAAGCCAGAAGCTGGCGTTTGGTGAGTAAACCATGCACCAGTGGCTGCGGTCCATACTGGCTGCGATAATAATTATCCTGGTCTACCCCTTTGATATAGTCGGTAAAATCGTTAAGCAGGTTGTTCGTTGCATGCGCAAAAATCAGACCCAGCACGAGCAGCACCCAGCGCCACAGATCAAACATACCCTGTTGAAAGGCAAGGATACCGGCGATGGATGCTGATAAAAAGGTCATGATCAGAACGGCGGCGCGAGTTGAGATCAGCCAGCGCGATAAAATATCCAGGCGGTCCCATTCTTCTTTGCTGATCCGGGGGATCACCCGCAGCGCTTTAAGCCACATGGCAGGATTCATTTTGCCTCCTCTGGCAATGTAATCAGAATATAAATATTATCTATTTTATCCGAATTTATGCTGTTGGGGGGAGGAAATTAGATTCAGATGAGGATCTGCCGGATTGCCAGGCAGACCTGGTCTACCTGGGCTTCGCTCATTCCGCTGGAAAAAGGAATTGCCAGGCTGCGCCGCCCCAAGTCAGCAGTCACCGGGTAATCCTCTTCCTGGTAGCCAAAGCGTTCCACCATGTAGGGCTGCATGTGAATCGGGACGAAATAAGGTCGGGCGGGTATACCCAGCTCGTGCAGGCGTCGGGCAACCTGATCGCGATCGATCCCCTGCCGAAAGCGGATGACATACACAAACCAGCTCATACGGGTGGTATGGGGAACAACGACTGGAAGCTCGATCTCAGGGATTTCGCTCAACCTCGCGTTGTACCAATCTACTACCTGTTGGCGTTGAGCGATAAACTGCTCCAGGCGCGGGATCTGCACGCGCCCCAAAGCGGCGCTCATCTCATCCAGCCGGTAATTATATCCCACGTAAGTGTGGTCCAGCCAGGTGTCTCCGGGGGCGCGACCCTGATTGCGCAAGGCACGCATATACGCAGCTGCCTGAGGATCATCGGTGACTACGAGACCACCTTCCCCGGTGGTGATTTGCTTGTTGGGATAGAAGGCAAACACACCCATATCCCCCAGCGTCCCGGCAGGGCGATTTTTGTATGTCGCCCCCAGGGCTTCGCATGAATCCTCGATTACTTTCAGGCCATACTGGCGTGCACTCTGGACAATGGGGTCCATCTCAGCCGGCTGGCCGAAAACATCCACTGGCAGGATGGCTTTTAATTGTGCTCCTTCTTTAAAACCCCAGCGCGGCAGCCAGCGGCGGGCAGCGCTGCCGCCGGCGGTAAGATCCTGGATTGCCTGGACGGTCATCGCCGGATCGATATTCCCGGTGATAGGATCGACGTCCACATACACCGGAGTGCCCTGTTCGTACAGGATCACATTGGTCGAGGCGACAAAAGAAAAGGGCGTGGTAAGCACCAGATCACCTGCCTGCCCGTCATTAATTCCGACTCCGGCGGCGCGCACGCACAGGTGCAGCCCGGAAGTGCCTGAATTGACAGCAATCGCGTGCTGCCAGCCGGTTAGTTCCTGGAAGGCTGCCTCGAAAGCCTGGATCTCTTTGCCCATGCTCAAGATGGGAGTATTTAATACGGATGCAACCGCCTGGCGTTCGGCGTCGCTCAGGTCTGGGGATGACATCGGAACCGGTAGGACCGGGATATTTGTTTTGGATGTTGACAAGGAGTTCACTCCAGCGTTAGAAAATTATGCCGGCCAGGTGGCTCCGGCGCGTACTACACCACCCGCAGGTACATCGCTTTTTACCGTTGCGCCGTTGCCAATCCGCGCCCCGGCGCCTACCTTCACTTGCAAGTTAATAGTGGCGCCCATACCAACCAGCGCCCCGCTGTCCACCTGAACCTGCCCGGCCAGGATCGCCCCCGGGGAGATATTGACGAAATCTCCCAGGCTGCATTCGTGGGAAATAATCGCCCCGGTGTTGATAATTGTTCCGAAGCCGGCTTTTGCTTCGCTTCCAACGTAAGCCAGGGGAAAAACCTGTACCCCGGCACTAAGGGACGCGCTCGGTTCCACAACTGCCCGGGGATGGACCAGTGCGGGAAATGCGAATCCGTCCTGCGCCAGGCGCTCGAAGATCTGGATGCGGATCTTGACATTCCCAATCCCGCCGACAGCATTCACAGCCAGGCGAATTCCCTGCTGGTGGAGATTGGCAAGCTGCTCTGCGCCGCCCAGGACGGGTACATCTAACAGTTCGCCCCGGACGGCCGGGTTGTCATCCAGCACCCCAACGATCCGGTATCCTCCCATCGCCTGTATGACATCGATCAGGGCTTTGGCATGTCCGCCGCCGCCATAAATAATCAAGGCAGTGCTGTCAGCCGGGGTCGTGGGTGGAGAATACTCGAGTTGAGTTGGCATTTGAGCCGGAAGAAGTGCCCGCAAGATCGTTTCGGTGATCAGCTGGTCCTTTGGGAGCTGGCTGAGATCAATCTGGTTCTGGCGAGCCAATGCTAAAGCTGGCTGGGTAATGCGCAAGCCTTCTGGAACGGCTTGTTCGGCTTGGATGGCTGACTCATTAGACGGTTCGCTATCCGGCGGTGTCCAATCCGGCGTGTCTGCCAGATAACACAGGATTTGTCCGGCCTGGATTGTTTCTCCGGTTTGGAAGCGCAGGTCGGTCACATAACCAGCATGTTCAGCTTGAATCTCCGCCGCGGATTTGGTCGTCTCCAGAATACAAAGCGCATCTCCGGCTTTGACGTACTGGCCTGGCTGGATATGCAATGCAGCCAAAAATGCTTCCGGTTCGTTGGGATTGAGCAGGGGAATGGTGACGGGAAAAGGTGTGTCCATGAGCGCGTATCTCCGCTGGCTCCAGTTATACCATTTTTTTGGCTGCCTGGATGATGGCAGCAGTATCGGGAAGGGTCTCGGCCTCCAGCGGCCCGCTGGCTGGGATAGCTGAATCGAGGGCTGCTAGCCGCTGACTGGCCAGCAGGCGCGGGCCGAGCGCGGCCGCCACCCGAGCAACGATCTCGGCCCCCCAGCCCATGGACAGGCTTCCTTCCTCGATTGCCAGCACTCGCCCGGTTTGCTGGACCGAATCCAGGACTGGCTGGATGGTGAATGGCGCCAGCTGGGTAAGAATTACCAGCTCTGTGAAAATTTCATTCTCATAGGCTAATTGCACCATTGCCTGGCGTGCCAGGTGCGCCATGTAGCCATAAGCGACCAGGGTAAGCCGGGCGGGTGGGGCGCCGCGCATCCTGAGCGTGTAAGCCGGCGCATAAGTCTGCGCATCCAATCCAGGCGCTGCAGCTGAGTCGGGATTGAGGGTGGTCAGCTCAAGATCAGCCAGGTCTTTCCCACTGGGGATACGGCAGAGGTATAACAGCTTGTTCTCAATGAACAGCACTGGATCATCTTCAAGGATTGCCTGGCGCAGGAGCAAACCAGGATCCCCAAGATCGCACGGGGCAAGTACACGCAGACCAGGCGTCCCCAGGAAGTGCTTTTCCAGGCTCTGGCTGTGAGTAGGGCCATAGCCACGCCGGCCTCCCATCGGGGTGCGCACGACCAGCGGTACCCGTACCCGATCGTTGTACATCCAGCGGAATTTCGCGGCGTGGTTGATGAGCTGGTCGGCGGACAGAGTTAGAAAATCCCCGAACATGATTTCGACGACCGGGCGCAGCCCGCGCAAGGCCATACCACTTGCCAGACCCACCAATCCGGCCTCGGAGATCGGGCTGGTTAAAACCCGATCCGGGAATGCCGTTGAAAGTCCACGCGCAACCTTGAATGCTCCGCCATAGGGATCGAGCAAATCCTCCCCCAGCAAGTAAACTCCGGGATCTGCCTGCATGGCGGTGTGTAAAGCATGGTTGAGAGACTCAAGGACAGTTGTCATATGCTGCTGCCTGCTACCGCATGAATTACGGGAAAAGGATCCGCAAGGGCTGCTTGAAAGGCGGCAGCGATTTCTGCACTGATCTCGGACCGGATCTGAATAGATTGTTCATCGTTAACACGGGCAGCCTGAAGGTGCAGGGGATCACGCTGCGTTTTCATCCTTTCGATAGCTTCCTCCGACCGTGTATCGTCACCTTTGGAGTGAGGTCCAAACCGGCAGGTGTGCAAGATCAGGGCACGCGGCGTCTGGGTCTCGCGTACTTCGTCCACCAGCTTGCCGGCCAGAGGGTAGATTTCGAGGACATCGCTGCTGTCCAATTCTTGAGCAGGAATGCCAAAGGCACTGAAGCGGGCGGCCATATTCCCGGCTACAGCTATGTCTACCGGAGTGGTCTGGGCAATGCGGTTGTTTTCTAACACAAACAAGACCGGCGCATGCCACAGGCTGGCCAGGTTGAGTGATTCGTACAGCGCGCCTTCACCCAGGGTGCCATCGCCGATGAATGTGAATACTACCGGTGAATGCCCTTGCAGCCTTTCTGCCAGCGCCATCCCCGTCGCAACCGGTGTGATCCCACCCTGGATGCCGTTAGAGTAAAAATTCTTCCACTGCAGATGCTGCGATCCACCCCGCCCACCGCACACCCCGGTAGATTTACCCATTAATTCTGCAAACAAGGCATGTGGATCACCGCCGTAAGCCAGAAAATGGCCGTGGCAGCGATGATTGCTGAAGACGATATCCTGAGGCTGGCAATGAGCCAACACACCTACGGCATTGGCTTCCTGCCCGATATACGTGTGCGTGGTGCCGAAAAACACACCTTTGGGGAAGTTTTCCAGGACCGTTTCTTCAAAGGAACGAATGCGACACAGCGCCCGGTAAAAGGCTGATGGATCTTGAACAGAAATGGTCATGGCGATGGTGGCGGCTCCGTGGGGGTGCCTCTGAACTCATCGGCAGTGGCATGCCCGGGCTGGCTGATCCCTTCCCGGCGAATGACTTTCCATACGGTCAGGAGCAGGATTTTAAGGTCGAGCGCCAGGCTCTGGTGATCGACATACCAGACATCCAGGCGAAATTTATCCTCCCAGGTGAGGGCATTGCGGCCATTGATCTGCGCCCAGCCGGTGATTCCAGGAAGCACGTCGTGGCGCCTGGCCTGTTCCGGGGAGTAGCGTTCCAGATACTGCATGAGCAGCGGGCGTGGGCCAACCAGGCTCATCTCACCCCGCAGCACGTTGAGCAGCTCGGGTAATTCATCCAGGCTGGCGGCGCGTAAAAACCGTCCCAGCCGGGTGAGGCGTTGTTCATCGGGGAGCAGATTGCCCTGAGCATCGCGGGCATCGCTCATCGTGCGAAATTTATAGATCTCAAAGGGTTGGGCATGATAGCCTGGCCGGCGCTGGCGAAAGATCACTGGTCTTCCAAACCATCCTGCAACCAGAATCATCAAGATGAGATAAAGCGGTGAAAGTAAAATCATGCCCAGCCCGGCCAGAAGCAGGTCGAGCAACCGTTTCGAGAACGGGACACCGGCGGGGAATAAGGTCATTACTTATCCGGGTTGGAGCTGATAGTCATTCCGGTGAGCTGCCAGCCGTTCTACAACTTCGTAGAGGCGTGCTGGCCAATCGGGCTGCGTATTCATTGGAATCCACAAAGCAGTTTTACCCTGGCGGACGGACTGTCCCAGCTCGGGCAAGCGTTCTGGAAGCTCACCTTCTGGGAAGCGCAGCACGACCTGGCTGTTTTCCGAGCTGATCGAGGCCAGACCGGCCTGATCTGCCAGCAGCTTGAGCTTAAGCTGGTAAATCAAATTACGCACGATTTCGGGTAGCTCTCCAAAGCGATCCCGGAACTCTTCTTCCAGCGCATCCACTTCCGCGCTGGTCTGGATGGTTGCCATACGCCGGTACAATCCCAGCCGGATGGTTTTGTCTGGGATATAGTCTGCCGGCAAGCTGACCGGGATCGGCAGTTCCACGGTGACCGTCATCAGTGGTCCTTCCAGGGTTTCCAGCGTGGCTTTTGATTTCAGGCCGCGCTCGCCGCGCAGGCGGCGGACTGCTGAGGCCAGCAGGCGGGTATACAGGTGAAAGCCGACGGCTGCAATCTGCCCGTGCTGGCGAGTACCCAGGATATCACCCGCCCCGCGGATCTCCAGGTCGCGCATGGCAATCGAAAATCCTGCTCCCAGTTGTGTATTTTCGGCGATTGTCTCCAGACGCTGGCGGCCTTCAATGGTTGGCTGCTTGCGGTTGTGGCGAAAGAAATAGGCATAGGCGCGCTGCGCGCCGCGCCCCACCCGGCCACGCAGCTGGTAGAGCTGCGCCAGACCAAATGTGTCCGCCCGGTCGACGATCAGGGTGTTGGCGCTGGGAATATCCAGACCGGATTCAATGATCGATGTGCTCAGCAAGATATCGATCTCTCCATGTGTGAACTGGTCCATGCGGATCGAAAGCTCCTGTTCAGCCATTTGACCGTGGGCAATACCGATGCGGGCTTCCGGGACGAGCTTATGAACATGGCTGGCCATGGCTTCGATGGTCTGGACCCGGTTGTGGACGAAAAAGATTTGTCCGCCGCGCTCCAGCTCGCGTAAAACTGCCTGGCGCACCAGGCGGGGAGAATAGGGACCGACATGGGTGACGATTGGTAAACGTTCTTGAGGAGGCGTATTAATTGTCGAGATATCGCGGACGCCGCTGAGGGCCATATACAGGGTGCGTGGAATAGGTGTGGCAGTCAGAGTCAGGACATCGATTTCGGTGCGCAGCTTCTTCAGGCTTTCTTTGTGGGTTACGCCGAAGCGCTGCTCTTCATCGATGATCAACAATCCCAGATCTTTGAATTCTACATCTGAAGAGATCAGGCGATGCGTTCCGATCAGGATGTCGATCCCACCGCTAAGCAAACGTTTGACGATACGGCGTTGTTCCTGCGGGGTGCGAAAGCGGGAAAGCATTTCCACTGTGACCGGGAAGGCTGCCAGGCGCTGTAGAAAAGTATTGTAATGCTGCTGGGCGAGTACCGTCGTGGGCACTAACATGGCGACTTGCTTGCCATCCATGACAGCTTTAAAAGCTGCCCGCAGGGCGACTTCAGTCTTGCCATAACCCACGTCCCCACAAATCAGGCGGTCCATCGGGCGCGGGCTTTCCATATCCAGCTTGACTTCGCCAAGCACGCGGACCTGGTCGTCAGTTTCGATATAGGGAAAGCTGGTCTCCAGCTCTTTTTGCCAGGCAGTATCGGGACTGTAGGCGTGTCCTTCAACAATGTTCCGGGCAGCATACAGGTCGAGCAGCTCCTCTGCAATCTCCTGGACGGCTTCTTTGACATGCGCCTTGACGCTGCGCCACTCCGTCCCACCCAGGCGGGTGGGCGTCGGCGGGCGATTGTCGGGTCCTACATAGCGAGTCAGCCGGTCTACCTGGTGGACAGGGACAAATAACTGCGCCTGGTCGGCGTATTCAATGCACAGGTATTCGCGCTCGATACCTTCGACGGTTCGCCGCACCAGGCCTTCGAAGCGACCGATGCCGTGGTCCGCATGGACGACCCAATCTCCCGGCTGGAGATCCGAATAAGCGGCTTCCGGTGAAGCTGCCACCGGACGATGCCGGCGGCGTGGCTCGGGCCGGCGCCAACCGAAAATCTCTCCATCGGTCAGCAGATTGATGACCTGGCCCCCAGGTGTGTTGAAGATCCAGCCTTCTCCCAGGCTGTTCTCGATGAATTCGGGTCGCCGGCTGCCCTCGACAGGCGCTTGTTGTGTTTCTTCCCATAACTCGCTGAGGCGAGCGGACTGGCGGGAAACGACCACTTGAATTTCGCCTTCCAGGTAACGCTCGACCATATGATCCATCAATGATTTCAAGCGTCCGCCGAAGCGAGGCCCGGGCAGGAAAAGCTCACCGGGCGAATGCGTTTCTTCATCCAGGGCATCCGTAATTGCACCCATCCCCAGCTCCAGCACCTGGTGCCGGGTGAGGGAATCCTGAAGCTCTGACCAGCTCAGGTAAGGAACTGGAAAATCAGCAGGCAGCGTTCCCTCCTGGATGGAATCACGGCGCAAACTGACTGCCTGTTCTTCGATCTCCAGGATCAGGTCTTCGAGCGCAAGCAGGTTGTCGATAACCACCAGGGCGTTGCGGGGTAAATATTCCAGCAGGCTGGCGGGCGAGGCATGCAGGACTGGCAGGTCAAATTCACTATATTCATACAGTTCATGGCCATTTTCCGGGGCGAGCTTATCCGCAGGGATCAAATATTCACGGGCGGGGGTGAGCAGGATTCGCTCGGGAGCTGAAATTTCGGCCTGAGCTGGCTGGCTGTGCTTGAAGGTGATTTGAGTCGCCGGGTCAAAGCGGCGCAGGCTGTCGATCTCATCCCCGAAGAAATCCAAACGGGTGGGGTAGGCGTCAGCGGCCGGCCAGATGTCCAGGATGCCGCCCCGGCGGGCAAATGCACCGGGACCGATCACGGTGTTGACCGGCTCGTATCCCAGACCTATTAGATAACGGGCAATCTCATCCGGAGAGATTTTCTGGCCGCGGCGTAAGGTGCGGGTTGCTTTAAGGAAATCCCGGCGCGGCAGCGTACGGGTCATCAGCCCGCGGCCAGGCACAACAATGATCGGCGGGGTCGGGTTAGATGGCGCACCGGGGATGTGATAAGACGCCAACGCCGTCAGCGCCGTCAGGCGCTCTCGGCGGGTATTTTCACCCCAGGCTGCATTTTCATAGAACAGGGGGGTAGGTTCGGGGAAAAACAGGCGGGTCGATTGGGGCGCCCACAGGCTGAGCTCTTCCTGCATAGCCAGGGCGCGGTCGGTGCGATCGGTGACAAATAATATCGGGCGTTTTAATTCGCTGTGCAGGGCGGCCAGAAATGGCAGGCGCGCTGCCCGGCGCAACCCCAATGCGGATAGCTCTTGCCCGGCTTGCAGATCCACAAAGACGGGTTGGAAGTATTGGGCGATGGCCGTGCTCAGATCATTCAGCGCCATTCCCAACCCCCATTCCATTGTAGCGGTTCATGGCTGCTTCCAGGCCCTCGCTGATGAAGAGTAAAACCGCGTCAGCGGCGCGTTCCAGGGCGGTAGAGACCGCAGGCTGTTGCAGGCTGGAAAATTCTTGCAAGACATAGGCTGCGGCCTGCATCCTGCCGGGCGGGCGATCGATACCCAGGCGCAAACGCGGAAATTCCTGTGTTCCCAGGCGTTCGATGATCGATGCCATCCCCTTTTGTCCGGCGGAGCCGCCTCCGGGGCGAAGGCGCAAAGTACCCAGTGGCAGGTCGACATCATCGTAAGCAACCAGCAATTGTGAGTTGGGTATTTTGTAATAATGCAGCAACGCCCCGACTGGCTGTCCTGAAAGGTTCATATACGCCTGAGGCTTGGCCAGCACAATCCGCTTCCCGGCATGTTCGGTTTTCGCCACCAGGGCCTGAGATTCGAGGCGTGAAAATGCCACTCCCAGGCGTTCGGCGAGATAATCCAGGAGCATAAAACCGATGTTGTGGCGGGTCGTGCGATATTCCCGGCCCGGGTTGCCCAGGCCGACAATTAAATAGGGTGTTGTCGCCGCGCTCGGAGAATCCGGCTGGGGAGTAGGGCTGCTTTTTTGCTTATCGAACAAAGCCTCCAGAATACTGGTAATAGAGTTGTCTTTGGATCTCACTTTAGTTCCTCGATCTTTTTTTGCGAAAGCCCTGCAGGCTGCGATAAATACCGATCAGGCTAAAGATGCCGATCACACCCAGCGCCCCGCGTCCCAAATTTTCATACAGATCTTGTGGCTCGATAACCGCCGGGTTCGGCGGCACAGCTGTGGCTGTGGGGGGGATGGGCGTTAAGGTCGGGGTTGGTGTGGACGTCGGCTCGGGCGTGTTGCCCGGGCGGGGCGTAGGAGGGGGTGTAGGCGTTTCGGTTTCAACCGCCGTGTAATTGCGGACGCGCAGCCCGGTGGCACTGGCAATTTGCTGCTGTCCACTCACCAGGTGGATGACCAGGCGAAGCTGGTAATCGCCATCGGTGATCGTGGTGGTATCCCACTGCGCCAGGATACCGTTTTTCACCGCCGCCTGGTTTTCGGCAATTAAGAACCAGGTGCCGGTTGGGTCACTGCTGTAGGCAAAGGATAATTCGCTGCTACTAAAACCAGGAATTGCACTGTTGCCTGTCACTGCGACAACGCCTTGCAGAGCCTGTCCACTGCCAGGGTTGCTGATTCCCACCGCTGGAGGTTGTGTACCGGCCTGCGCGGGCGAAGTGGGAGTCAACGCCTGAGCGCGAACCGGAATTGCCTGGATCAGGAGGATCGCAAGTATGCTAAAGAAAGTCATCCGGAGTTGCATGGCAATCGCTTAGTTTAACATAAAACCAGCAAACCGTGGGTTTTTCAGCTGTCAAATACAATTAAGGCTAGCGTTTGAGGTGATAGGGGACGTCGATAATGACGCGCTGATACCCTTTTTCTCTCCGGCTGTAAAGCAACGCATTTTTGATCAGGCGCGAAGTCTGGTTGTGAAGGACTGAATGCCACCAGCGGGCGGGTACAAATTCGGGCAGCACGACAACTGCCATCTGTCCATCGTTGTGTTGGCGATCCGTTTCGTCTAAATAATGCAGAAGTGGATCCACAATCGACCGGTATGGAGAAGGAAGAATCACCAGGGGAATATCTGGGAACCAGCGTTTCCACATTTCCTGGACGTTTTTACTTCTTTCTGGATTTAATTCGATATAAACCCCTGTAACTTCTCTGGAAATGGATTGGGCAAACAGGATAGCATCGATCATCCCTCGATGGACACCTGAAATTGGGATCACTGTCCGCATGACGCCGACCGGTTTCAGGCTGGGTGGGAGTCCGCGCAAGGAGAGCTGCTTTCCAACCTCGCGATAATGCGATCGGACCTTTAAAAACATAATGACCAGGCCAGGAATTACCAGGATCGTGATCCAGGCGCCTTGACTGAATTTACCAATCGCTACGATCACCAGTGTAGCACCCGTTGCCACAGCCCCTGCCAGGTTTGCAGCAGCCTTGATTTGCCAGTTAGGGCCGCGCTCACGCAGCCAATGTTTCACCATACCACTTTGTGAGAGGGTGAATGCCAGGAACGCACCTACCGCAAAGAGGGGCACCAGGGAATGCGTATCACCCTGAAAAGCAACAATTAAACCAGCAGTTGCCGCTGCCAGGAGCAGGATGCCATTCGAAAAGACCAGACGGTCGCCAATATTCCCCAATTGGCGAGGTAAAAAACCATCCTTGGACAGAAAAGAAGCTACACGGGGAAAATCGGCAAAGCTGGTATTGGCGGCAACCGCCAGGATCAGCATTGTGCTGGCCTGGATGACGATATAAACTGGGCCACTACCCAGTAACCGCCGGGCGAGGGCAGAAAGGATCGTTTCTTGTGAAGTGGATACAATAGCCAGACGCTCGATTAAGGTTGTGCTGCCGACAAACAAGATGAACATTAACAACGCCATGGCGATCAAGGTTTTGCCGGCATTTTTAGCTTCTGGTGGACGGAAAGCGGGAACACCATTGCTGATCGCTTCTATTCCAGTCAGGGCAGTACAACCGGAGGCGAATGCACGCAGCACGAGAAACGCTGTCAGGGGTTGGATGGCTGCAGGAGCAGTTACCTGTAGATCGCCAGGGCCATCCAGATACAGTCGAATTGCTCCGTAAATCAGAAGGGGGATGTAAGTAAATAAAAACAAATACACCGGTATTGCCATAAAGGTGCCAGATTCCTTCAAGCCTCGCAGATTGATCAACGTAATCAATAGTAAGATACTCAATGCAGTCAGAACACGATGCTCCCAGAGTGCTGGAAAAGCCGACGCCAGGGCATCAACGCCAGCTGTCAGGCTGACAGCAGCTGTGAGCAAGTAATCAACCATTAAGGCCGCCCCAGCAATCAAGCCGGGCAGTGTTCCTAGATTTTCACTGGCAACGGTATAGGTACCACCGCCTTGCGGATAACCATGGATCGTTTGATAGTAAGAGATTGCAACAATGATCAACAGGGTGGAGATTGTCAATCCAATCGGTAAGGTTAAGGATAAGCCGGCCGCGCCTGCCAGCGCCAGACCCAAAAAGATTTCCTGGTTCGCATAGGCAATCGATGACAGGGCATCTGGAGAGAATGCAGCTAAAGCACGAATTTTATTTAAGCGTTTTTCGCCGCTTTGTTCATTGGAGAGGGGGCTGCCAATTAAGAGCTGTTTGATTTTATTCAGCATACGCACCTTTCCTGATCCCAGGACTTGGAAGTGTATCACCCCATTATAGCCAATCGTGGATTGTTGTAAGTAGGGAAAATATGGTAGACTCTGCCTAGCCATCGAAAACCGTTCTACAAGAAAGGGAATCTGCCCATGACACGCTCGCGCACCGAACTGATGGTCAGCCGGCTGCGGGAAATGCAGGCTGCATCGCCGGATATTGAAGCTTCTGCGATTGTTTCAGTGGACGGATTGATTATGGCCTCGGCCCTGCCGGCCGAAGTAGAAGAAGATCGCGTCTCCGCAATGTCGGCGGCGATGTTGAGCCTGGGTGAACGGATTGCGAAAGAATTGGGGCGCGGCAGCCTGGAGCAGGTGTATATTCGGGGCAACTCGGGTTATGTTATTTTATCTGCAGTTGGCGAAGAAGCAGTATTGACCGCCCTGGCGCGCGAAGGCGCCAAGCTGGGTTTGATCTTCCTGGAAATGCGCCGCGCCGCGGAAAGCCTGGAACGGATGGTTGGTTGAGTTATGGGCCGAGAGCAGTCCTCAATGAGTTAAATAGTGTGGGGAGGTCGCCAGTAGACGGCCTCCCCACTTCCTTTGTTTACAGAAAAAATGAAAATAATTGCGAATTGGTTTGGGTAAGGAGCAGGGAATGACGACGAAATATATCTTTTTCACAGGTTGGGTTGTTAGCTCGGTTGGTAAGG
>JAJZSS010000486.1 GCA_021849525.1 Chloroflexota bacterium | reverse complement strand
GGTCTTTGACGACCTGGAACTGGCCGGCGAGGCTGAGAGCGGTGAAGCTGCTATCGAACTGTGTGGCCAGATCCTGCCTGATGTCATCCTGATGGACTTGATGATGCCGGACATGGATGGGGCGACTGCCACGCGTCTCATCCGCCAGCAGTACCCCAAGGTGCAGGTCGTTGCCCTGACAAGTTTCAAAGAGGAACAAGTGGTCCAGAATGCCCTGCAGGCTGGAGCAATCGGCTATTTGCTCAAAGATGTGTCGGCGGATGAGCTGGCTCGAGCCATCCGGGCAGCCCACCTGGGGCGCGCTACCCTGTCTCCAGAGGCTGCCCAGGCGCTGGTAAATGCGGCCAACCAGCCACCGGCGCCAGGCCTGGATCTAACCGAACGAGAGCGGGTTGTGCTGGCTTTAATGGTCGAAGGATTAAATAATACACAAATCGCCAAAAGGTTGGTAGTCAGCCCGTCTACCATCAAAACCCATGTCAGCCATATCCTCTCTAAATTAGGCGTCGCCAGCCGCTCAGAAGCGGTGGCGTTGGCGTTACGCAGCGGGTTGGTTGCCTGACAACTAACCCTGGTACACCTTTCCAATTTTCCCCCAACTGGGGGAGAGAAACATTCCCCAGCCGATGGATGTGGCAGGGGAATGTTTTTTATAGAATGTAGATATGGATCAACTTATTTCGTCAGATATTATCTCACCCCCGCTATCCAGTGAAAACACGCAATCCGAGATAGATTGGAGCGAACACCAGCAGATAGAGATAGCTCTTCTATCTTCTGAGATGCGCTACCGGCGACTTTTTGAGACCGCTAAAGACGGCATCCTTCTTCTGGATGCCGATACCGGGCAGATCGTTGACGCAAACCCATTTCTGCAGGAGCTGCTGGGCTATTCGCTTACCGAGCTGCTCGGCAAAACCCTTTGGGAAATTGGCCCTTTTAAAGATATCTCCGCCAGCCAAAGCGCATTTCGACTACTCCAAAATCAGGAGTACGTCCGTTACGAGAACCTTCCCCTGGAAACAAGAGATGGGCAGCACCGCCAGGTGGAGTTCGTCAGCAATGTCTATCTGGTGGATGGGCGGCGAGTGATTCAATGCAATATTCGCGATATTACTGCCCGAAAAAAAACTGAGGCGGAGATACGAAAAGCGAATGAGGACCTCCGGATTCTAGTCGCCGAGCTGAAGATGCGCGATCAGGAAATGCAGTTGCTCAACCGGATGAATGATCTGCTTCAAGCTTGCACAACCCAGGCTGAGGCTTATCAGGTGATTACCCTGGTCGCAGGCGAATTGTTTACCGGTCAGACAGGCTGCTTATCGATCTTGAATCCATGGAATCAGCATTTTGAGCTGGTGGCACGCTGGGGGGATGAAGGTCCGATGGAGACAAATTTTTCCTGGGAGGACTGTTGGGCAATGCGGCGCGGCCAACCTCATGAAGTTGTGGATCCTCAGACTGGTTTGTTGTGCCAGCACTTTCTTAGCTCACCTGAGGCCGGCTATTTGTGTGCACCTTTGATGGTTCAAGGCGATACACTGGGAGTCCTGTTCCTTATGGGCGGAGCACAGAAAGGCGAACGTTCCATTAATAAGCAGCTTATCGTGGCGATGGGCGAAGGAATAAAGCTGGCTTTGTCCAATATTGACCTGCGGGAGAAACTACGCGAGCAGGCCATCCATGACCCGCTGACCGGGCTATACAACCTGCGTTACCTGGAAGACAGCCTGGAACGGGAGCTTTATCGCGCTCAGCGCCGGGATAGCCCCTTATGCGTCACGATCCTCGATATCAACCACTTCAAGCGCGTAAATGATACTTATGGACATGCTGCCGGTGATACCCTTTTACGTGAACTGGGTCGAATCCTGCGTGAGAACTTGCGCAAGAGTGACATCGCCTGTCGATACGGCGGAGATGAGTTTGTCCTGATTATGCCCGACTCGTCTCTGGACGATACCCGCCACCGAGTACAGCAGGCTCTGGACCTGGTCAAAGAAATGCGCATCTGGCATGGTGATCAACTGCTCGAACCGCTGTCAGTGGCGGCTGGCGTGGCAGTGGCACACGAGCATAACAATAATGCGCGGGAAATTCTACGAGCAGCTGACCAGGCTTTGTATGCTGCCAAGCAGGCCATGCTCGATTTTATTGCGACCGACTTTGCGGGGGATCGAGTTTCGCTGTAGTAATACACTTCAATAACATTTCTCATCTCCCCCAACTGGGGGAGAGAAACATTCCCCGGTCGATGGATGTGGCCTGGGAATGTTTCATATAGAATGAAAGTATGAAACGCGCATTTTTAGCTGATGCTCGACCCGATGAGCGCTCAGCCTTCCGTCTTATCCTGCATGATCTGAATATGCAGGTGGTCGGCGAGGCCGCCGACTGGCCTACTGTTTTAGCGCTGGCTCCTGCCACCCGCCCAGACCTGGTGGTGGTGGATTGGGATCTGGTCGCTGATGAGTCTGGGGCAGCCCTGCCAATTCTACGAGAGATGTGCCCTGCTGCAGTGGTCATCGTCTTAATCAGCCATCTGGATCCTCGTCACCAGGCCGCCTTATCCGCCGGAGCGGATGCATTTATCAGCAAAAGCGAAACGTCTATGCGAGTGGCTGAACGTCTGCGGGATGCGGTAGCGAGCATTCCTTCCGGATGACATTACCGGCTTATTCTGGCCGCGTTTGCTCTCAAGGAGGAGAGCCGGGGGGGGGGAACAATTTGAAAACCGG
>JAJZSS010000485.1 GCA_021849525.1 Chloroflexota bacterium | reverse complement strand
AAGGGGCTGACCGGGAAATCGCGCCTGCGGCAGCCTCAACTCGGTATTGTTCTCACTGCGGTCAGGGCTTGCAGACCGATTGGACACACTGCCCTCATTGTGGTGCACCGGTTTAAGCGAAACAGTCTGACGCTCCTCATTATATTGGAATAAACAGAATGACTAAACAAACAACTTCTGCAAAGACCTCAGGGGTAAAAATTCGCCGCTATACCCCGGTAGTCGTTTATTTTGCGACTTTTGGGATCGGCTTTTTGAGCTACGTCATCGGCAGGATCGCCCTCGGGGCATATCCCCATCCTATTCACTGGGCTTCTGGTATTGTGGGCGCGATCATCGGCTATTTCTTTGGCTGGTTGTGGTATCGCTGGCGTGGGGACATTTTATAAACTGGGTGCATCTCTCCAAATGTTGTCAGTATGCTGCTGGGTGAATCTCATCCATTATCGAAAGAAAGTAGCAGTAGCTGTTTAAATCCAAGGATAGTTCATTTCCTTGCCTCCTGCAGAGGTAAAGCCTGCGGGAGGCTTTTTGAAAAGAAGATTAAATTCGTGAGGAATTTATTACGATGATCACCGATACTGACGATATGTACCCTGGGTACCAGGACGGGGTTTCTTCCCGCATTCAATCCCTCTGGTTATCTCGTCTGCTGGAATCAGCCGTACCGTTAACATGGGAGGCCGTCATTGTAGGGATAATGGCCTTCACAGCGGTCTTCTCGCGCCTTTGGGCTCTCGGCGCCCGGGTGATGAGTCACGACGAAAGTCTGCATGTCTACTATTCCTGGCTGCTCGCCACAGGCAAAGGTTTCGTCCATAACCCGATGATGCACGGGCCATTTCTATTTGAGGCCACGGCTCTGATCAACGTGTTGTTCGGGGCCAGTGATTTTACCTCCCGCTTGATTCCAGCCGTTTTGGGGATGTTCATCGTGATCTTCATCCCCCAATTGCTCAAGCCCTGGCTGGGACGGATCGGCGCGCTGGCAACTTCTGTTTTTCTGTTGATCTCCCCTTTCATGTTGTATTTCTCCCGATATATCCGCCACGACATCCAGGTAATTGCCTGGACCTTGTTGGTAATCGTAGCCATCTTTCGCTACTTGGAGAATCGTCGTGACCGGGATTTGATCTTGTTGGCTGCTGCTCTCGCCTTAATGCTGAGTACAATGGAAATCGCCTTTATCTACCTGGCGATCCTTACCGGTTTTCTGGCCTTACGGATCATCGCACAACACAGGCTCAGGTGGCAGGCTCTCCGTAAAGCGGCTGAATTCGATTTGCTGGTTGTTCTTACCACTCTGGGAGCATTCTTTTCATCGCCAATTGCGCTTATTGTTCTAAACCCTGTTTGGATGCGAATGACGGGTGCACCCTTTGTGGACATGAAAATCCTCGATACTCAAGGAATATCTTGGGTAACAGGAGCTGCGGGTGTGCGCCTGTGGGGGTTATTTACGGTCTTCTCTATTAGTGCCGTGGCGCTGGGCTTGTGGTGGGATTGTAAGCGCTGGCTGAAGCTGGCCGGGGTGTTTGCAGCCATCACGCTACCTCTCTTCACTACTTTTTTTACCAATCCGGCGGGGATTGGCACTGGCTTTATCGGGTCGCTGGGCTACTGGCTGTCGCAGCAGGGCGTGGAGCGTGGCTCCCAGCCCTGGTATTACTACTTCGTAGTCTTCCCCCTCTACGAATACCTGCCGCTGATCGGTGGATTGCTTGCGGGAGCAGCTTATCTCATTAGGCGCAAGTCGTTCTCATCTTCGGCTCGCACCTTCGTCCCCTTTCTGATCTGGTGGGCAGCCTGGATTTTCACCGCCCTTTCGCTGGCGGGTGAAAAAATGCCCTGGCTCTCAACGCACATCGCCATTCCTTTCATTCTGCTCACGGGTTGGTGGGTGGGCCAGCTTGCGGAAGAATTGGGGAAAAGCGATAGATTTAGATCTAAACGATGGCGAAATTCACTGCGCTGGATCGCTTTAGGAAGCGTAGGAGTCCTCACTATTCTGACTCTTCGAACCTCCATAGCTGTAAATTATAAAAATTATGACTTTGCTACGGAATATATAGATTACGCTCACGGTGCTCCGGGCGTGAAATGGGCGCTGGCGGACATTGCGGCAATTGCGAATCACGCAGGTGCAGGCCGCGACCTTAAAGTTGCCTATGATAATGAAGTCTCCTGGCCGATGATCTGGTATTTGCGTGACTACCCCAACCTGGCATACTTTGGCGAGCAGCCTGACCGACAGGCATTAGCTGCTGAGGTTGTCATTGCTGGGCCAAAGAACTGGAAAAAAGTTGAAGCGTTTCTGGGGAATAGCTATCACCGCTTTGAGCTGACCCGTTTATGGTGGCCCTTAGAGGATTACAAGAACTTGACCTGGGAGCGCATCCGCAATTCCCTGACAGACTCATCGATGCGTTCCGCCTTGTGGGATATCCTTTGGGATCGAGATTATCGCCGTTACGCAGAGCTCACTGGGCAAAAGTTGAACCCCCCGGCAGATTGGCCGCTCGCGGAGAGAATGCGGATCTACGTCCAGAGGGATATCGCCGTCAAGATGTTGAGCCTGAGTCTGGGACCGACCATGCTGGAGGACTTGCCTGAAACCGTGGATGCCTACGCCGCTGTGCAGCGACCAATAAAACCAAGCCAGGTCATTGCTGATGTTGGCCTCAACTCGCCGCGAGGATTGGCAACCGGCTCGGATGGTGAGATCTATGTAGCCGATACGT
>JAJZSS010000484.1 GCA_021849525.1 Chloroflexota bacterium | reverse complement strand
AACCTGGAATCCCCCAGATCTGTCAGCGCCGGTGCTGGGACAACCTGCGTTTCAACCACCTCGGGCATATCCGCCTCCCATATCTTTTATCAATCAATAATCAAATAATGGCTATCAGGATTCTACCCCAGAAATACAGGATTCGCTTCACTGCCAGCTTGATCCTCAATAATTTTGCTTTTAAACAAAACAGGAGCGGCTGCCATTCTACAACCGCTCCTGCCAGGGTTATGGTGATTATGACGCGATGCGGTTCACTGATTGGATTGAAGGATCCCCGGCGTTCCGGCTGCTTCGATAGCTTTGATCTGCGCCTGGCGTGCCAGGTTGGTGGCATCTGCAAGAATACGCAAGGCTTCTTCCGGGTTATGGAAGCCCATGCTGCTTTCAGCCGCGATGAAATCCCAGCGCAGCTGCGACTCTCGATGCAGGTTGCGCCCTTCGGCCAGGATAGTCTCATCTACGCCTGCAGTGGCGGCAGCAGCTTCCAGCGTCTGGATTGCATCAACGAGGGCATCCTCGGTGGCTTCCATGGTCGCCCACACCTGGTTCTGAATTTGAGAAACCCGCCCGGTGACATATTCCACATCGGTGTGACAGGCTCCGCAGGCAGCCTCGGCGTTGAGCAAGGGGCTGTGCACATTATGGGTGGAGAATTTTGCCGCGCCATCCCGCGTGTATGGCATGTGGCAATCTCCGCAGGAAACCCCGGCTTTGAAATGTGTGCTGTCGGCGCTGAACAGCTCATAATCGGGATGCTGCATCTTAATCATAGGCGTCCCCGATTGCGGGTGTGTCCAATCGATGAATTCGATATCCTGGTAGAACTCGGATATTTGCTCGATGCGGGTGCCCTTCGCCCAGGGAAATACCAGGTACTTATCATCCCCTTTGAAATAATACTCCACATGGCAGTTAGCGCACACAATCGTGCGCATCTCCTGGCGGGTGAAGGTCCGCCAATCCTTCCCCTGGGCCTCGAGAGCCTCTTCGAGCGCCGGGTTGGTGACGATTAGTTTCATCGTATTGGCTTCGTGGCAGTTGGCGCAGCCAATCGGCTGGTTGAGCCGGGGGGTCATCTCGCTGAACAACATCTTGTCATAGGCAGCCATCCCCATCTCATCCCATAATCCAGGGTTGTTAGCGCTCTTACAGGAGTAACAGGTGGCATGGGTTTTCTCATCGACACGTTTGATGGCACGCACATCGGTCAGCGTGTTTAAATGACCACGATCTTCGTTATATTCTTTACTGAAGCTGTACCCGGCGAACAAGGTCAGCAAACGCGGGTCCTTTTCCAGCTTCGAAAATGGATTAGAGCCGGCGTATGCCGTTTGTGTATTGTTGGTTTCAGTTTTAAGGAGACTGCTGTACTGGTTCGGAAAGTTCAAACCCCACTTTGCCGAATCAGCCTCCATCTGGGCGATTTCTACCAGTGGGGTAACACCCCGAACCGGAGCCGGCTGGTTTTTCATGAACAACAGCACGGCCACCAGCCCTACGGCAAGCACGACAATGATTACAGACAGGACGATTACGGTACCAGAGCGCTTCATCAGTCTCCCTCCGAATGTTGGTAAGGCAGGATCGAAATTCCTCGTTCACCGTGCGCCACACTGCGGTGGCACTCAAAGCAATATCGCTCGCGTTCCATCTCCGAGCCGGTTTCTGATACCAAAATATCCTCTACGGTGGTGGTATGGCAGCGAATACAATTCTCCTGCACCACCTCCCGCGAAGCTTCCTTGGCGCGGATCGCATCCGGGATATGCCCAAAGGCGAAAGCCGTCACATGGTGGTAGCCGGACTGTGCCTTGACGATATATTTGGGGATCAAATCATGGGGAGTGTGGCAGTCATTACATTTCGCCGCGGCTTTATGCCCCCCGTGGAACCAGCCCTCATAAACTGCGTCCATGACATGGCAGTTATTGCAGGTAGTCGGGTTATTCCCCAGGTACGCCGTGAAGTCGGTCACGTACATACCTACTCCCACCACGGTCAGAATCGCCAGGATTCCAATCGCCAGAGCCCACTTCATCGCTTCACCTTTCCTGGATCCAGAATTGATTTACTTGCAGCGGAGCGATCTTCCAAAAACTACTCATAAGCAGCCTATCTTATCCACACCGGTGTCTTCCGGTTGTAACATAAGTCACAAGTACTCATCTTATTTTAATCCATGAACCCAAGAATGTATAGATAAAAAATGCGCACCCTCGAAAGGTTGCGCATTTGAAAAACTAACCGTCCCCGATCCACTTAATAGATCGGCATGCTCGGATCAACCTGGCGCGCCCAATCGTTGATCCCCCCTTTGAGGTTTTTGATTTTCCGGAAACCAGCACTGACCATCAATTCCAGGGCACGGGCTGAACGCGTCCCTGCTTTGCAGAAAACCACAATCTCCTCAGCCGTATCCAGCTCTGATAAACGCGCCGCCAGCTGCCCCAGAGGGATCGAGGTAGCATTCTCCAGGTGCGAGATCTGGAGCTCGTGCGGCTCGCGCACGTCCAGTAAGCGCAGATGATTACCTTGCTTCAGGCGCTTCGCCAGATCGACAGCTTCGATATCGTATCCACCCCCCACGCTGCCATCCTCATGATCATGCCCCGGTACGCCGCAGAACGCCTCGTAATCGATCAGCTCGGTGACTTCCGGCTCGGGACCACAAATCTTGCAGCGGGGATTTTTTCGCAGATTGACAAAATCGAACGACATATCCAGCGCATTGTAGAGCAGCAGC
>JAJZSS010000483.1 GCA_021849525.1 Chloroflexota bacterium | reverse complement strand
AAACAATTCGGCACGGTGACAGCAGTGGATCATGTCAGCCTGGATATCCAGGAAGGAGAATTTTTCTCCCTGCTGGGGCCTTCAGGCTGCGGGAAGACGACCACCCTGCGCATGATTGCCGGTTTTGAGTCTCCCACCAGTGGGGAGATTCTGATCGCGGGCCGTGATCAGGCCCAATTTCCACCCTATAAGCGCCCGGTGAACACGGTTTTCCAGCAGTACGCCCTCTTCCCGCACATGAACGTCGGTCAGAATGTGGCCTTTGGGCTGGAGCCGATGAAGCTCAGTACTGCAGAGAGACAGCGGCGAGTGCACGCCGCCCTGGAGCTGGTACAGCTGCCGGGCCTGGAGGCGCGCCGCCCCAACCAGCTCTCCGGCGGGCAGCAGCAGCGCGTGGCCCTGGCGCGCGCCCTGGTGCGCCAGCCGAAAGTGCTCCTGCTCGACGAGCCGCTGGGCGCTCTGGATTTGAAACTGCGTAAAGCCATGCAGGTGGAGCTGAAGCTGCTCCAGCACCGGGTGGGGATCACCTTTGTGTATGTCACCCATGATCAGGAAGAAGCCCTGACCATGTCGGATCGCATTGCTGTCATGGACCAGGGCCGGGTGCTGCAGGTGGGGGCGCCGGTTGCCATCTACGAGCAGCCTGCCAACCGCTTCGTCGCCGATTTTATCGGCGAAACCAACCTGATCCCGGCCAGGCTGGAAGCCCTGGGCGACCCGGCGCTGGCGCGCATCGGACCAGGCATTCCTGTGCCTGCCGAACAGATGGAGCAGGGGATGCAGGTGGGTGAGACCGCCCTGCTTTCGATCCGCCCGGAGAAAGTCCATTTACAGCTGCCTGAGTTCATGCCCGTACCTGTCGCCCCAAACCAGGCGCGCCTGCCGGGGCGGGTGGAGCAGGTTATCTACCTGGGCACGGATACCCGCTACCTGGTACAGCTGGATGGACAGGTCAGCCTGGTGGCACGCATGCAGAACCTGAACGGTGTCGAAGACCGCTTCCACCCCGGTGACGCGGTGGAAGTGGTCTGGGACGCTCACCACGCCCGTTTATTAAAAGAGTGAGCTTTACGATCCATCTGATCGCGGTAAATTCGCCTGAGGAGAAAACCTGATATGAAACAAATCCCTTGGACCCCCACATCCGGCTTTGCCTTGCTGATCCTGGCTTTGCTGGCCAGCGCCTGCTCGCCCGCCGCGCCGGCCACCTCCCTTCCGGCCGAGACAGCAGCGCCGCAGGCCTCCGCCGCGCCAGCCACCCAGCCGCCCCCTGCAGCCCCCTCCAATCAGGGGCCGCTTACTGTTTTCGAATGGTCCGGCTACGAGCTGCCTGAATTCTGGCAGCCTTTCGCCGACCAGTACCCGGATGTGAAGGTCGACTTCAGCTTTTTTGCTGACGATGCCGAGGCGATTGCCAAGCTGCAAACCGGCTTTGAGGTGGATATCGTCCATCCCTGCTATTCCTGGCTGGGACAGTATATCGACGCCGGGCTGGTCCAGCCCATCGATACCAGCCGCCTGAGCAACTGGCCCGGGATTATCCCGGAGCTGGCAAAGCTGGGCGAGGTGGATGGCAAGCAGTATTTCATCCCCTGGGATTGGGGCTACGAAACCACCCTGGCGCGCACCGACAAGGTGCAGGAAGTGCCCGATTCGTATGCCGATCTCTGGGATCCGCAATATGCCGGGCATGTCTCGATCTACGATGCCGCCGAATCCGTCTGGGTGGTGACTGCCCTGGCGTTGGGCCTCGACCCGTACAGTACCACCCCCGAACAACAGCAGCAGATCAAGCAAAAGATGATCGAGCTCAAACCCAATCTGCTTAATTATTGGACCGACTATTCTGAGATTGTGCAGCTGGTCGCCAGTGGGGATGTGTGGCTGGCTTCCAATGCCTGGAATGACGCCTATGTGCTGCTGCAGGAAGAAAACATCCCCGTCGAATACACCACGCCCAAAGAAGGGCGCCTGGGCTATGTCTGTGGTTATGTGATCACCAGCCAGGCGAAAAACCTGGACCTGGCGTACGCCTATATCGATGCTGCTATTGCGCCGCAGTCGATGGCCAACCTGTCGAATATGTACGGCTACGGCGCGGCCAACCGGGATGCCCTGCCGCTCACCGATCCAGAAGTAGTCGCAGCCCTGGAGCTGGACAATCCGGATATCCTCACCCGCACCTATTTTTACCAGCCGATCGACGCCGCGATGCGCGACCTGATCACCGGTATCTGGTCCGAAGTAAAAGCCGCGCCTTAAACATTTGCGTGGGCATGAAAAACCGTCTGCGTGTGGCAACCCTGATGACCCCGCCGGCCTTGACGCTGCTGGCGCTGTTTGTGATCCCTCTGGTGGTCATGGCGCTCTTCAGCTTCCGGGCCGGCACCTTCGGGGCGCCGCGGGCAGTCTTCACCCTCGAACATTACCGCGCTTACCTGGGGAATACGGTCTTTCACAACCTGCTATTACGCTCGGCCTGGATTGCTCTCGAGACAGCCCTGTTCTCCGTCCTCCTGGCCTACCCCCTGGCGTATTACCTGGCTTTTCACGCCGGCGACAAACGCTTCAGCCTGCTCACCCTGCTGCTCGTCCCGGCCTGGACCAGCTACCTGCTGCGGGTGCTGGCCTGGAAGATCATGCTTTCCCCGGTCATGAGTGATGGATCAGGGCCAGTGCCTCCGCCCGGCTCCGGGCATCTTTCTTGCACAGGCCACGCAAAGAGGATGTCACGGTCATGGACCCAGGCT
>JAJZSS010000482.1 GCA_021849525.1 Chloroflexota bacterium | reverse complement strand
GTAATAGGCCTTGTAAGCACCGTAGAAGGCCAGCGGATCACTGTCCGCGTAGAGCGACTGCTTCTTGAGGTCGACGGCATTGAGGACCACGCCCGACAAGGGCGCTTCGCTGGCCTTGAGCGCTTCCACCGCCGCTTTTGCAGCAAAGCGCGATGTCCGGCGCCACCGGGTGATGAACACCACATGGTCGGCCTCCCGACCGATGACCGTCGCATCGCTAACGGCCAGGACAGGCGGCGTATCGATCACGATGACATCATATTTCTTGTCGGCGAAGAGGGCGATGTTCGCGCCATAGTCCTTGGCATCCTTGGTCTCTACATATTTGACCAGTGCGCCAAGATCGGCTTCGGCTTTCTGAACGCCTTCCCAGGCTGACTGGTTGAAGGACTTGTCATCGATCTCGCCTACGTCGGTCACCAGACCAACGCACAGCACTTCAGCTTTCGGGCAGTCAGCTTCGGTCGCTGCGGCGGGGGGTTGAGCTGCCGGAGTACAGGCTGAAAGCACCAGAGTAGCAATCATCAAGACTGCCATGATCAGGGAAAACTTTTTTGACATTGAATTCTCCTCCAAGAGAGTTTATCGTGAGATTGGTAACATCCGATTGGTAGACGATGCACTTGTTTTGTTTCAGTGCCCTCCTTTCCTATCCTCTTCTTACCAAATCCACTGGATATAGTTTAGCACCAAGAATTGAACTCTGCAATAGCCGTTGTCAAGCCGGTAGATTAATTTTTTCAACCGGCGGCTACTTAATTTCTTTCCACACCTGTGTCGATGACGCCTTCGTTAATATCACTCATAACTTCTTCCACGTATTGCTGGCGACCAGGACTCAACCAGGTAGAATTGACGGCTTCCAGCCCCAGCGCGGTTTCTGCCAGCTCGCCACCGGTTCCTGCCATTAAGGCCGGCCACAATTGGCGGATAAGCGACTGACTATCCCCGGTGTTCACTGTTGCCACCCAGTTCGGATCGCCGGAAGCTGGCGGGAGGGCGTCACTGATCACATGGATCTCTTTGCTCGCCAGGTAGGTCGCCAGGTCGGGGTTCATTAAATCCCCCATAACAAAAACGGTGTTCACAAACTGGGCAGCCAGGCTGTCCACTGCCGCCTGCTGCTCAACTAACCCGGCATTCGCCGGCACTTCCGCCGATACCGGGTACTGGACGTATGGGGGGTAGGCAGGGCGGCACAGCCCGCAGTAATATACAACCCCATTAATAAAACCCTGTAAAGTTGCTTGGGCGCCAGGATTATCGCTGCTGCTCAAGATCCCTACCCGCCAGTGGGCTGTGATCGCCGTGGCCAGGTACCCACCCAGAAAACCCACCCGGTCAGGTTGCTGGCCACCACCCCCCACACTGCTCAGGTTGGGCCCAACTTCCAGGTCTGGTATCCCTACAGCCAGGAATTGTGTTGCCGGAGCGCCTGCCGCCAGTCCGCCTATCCCAGGATCGGGCGCGGATGCCACAACCAGACGCACTTCCGGGCCAATTTCAGCTGGAGTAATCGATGGCTGGACATTGAATTCCAGATTCTCCCCCAGGCTCAATTCAGCCAGCAGCTCTTGCAGAGCGGGCTGGCTGCCTTCTGCCGCCAGCAGGATAACCCTCTCTGGGGCCGGCGTTTCTGTTGGCGCATTCGTCTGGGTGGGGATCAGGGCGGGCGTGGGTGGGGTTTCGCTGCTGGTTGGGAGTGAAGTTGGGCTGGAGACGGATGGCGTGGTCGAGCTGCAGGCTGCCAGCAGCCAGGCCAGGACGACCAGCCAGCATAAACGATGAGTTCCCATGGATTTGAGATTGTGCAAATTGTTCTCCCTGCGCTGCTCGCCTGACACGGACAGCCTGTTCCTTCGATTAGTTCCTATTTTACTATATCCCGGTTATGGCTTTGTCCACCGCGGCAGAGCTGGAATGTATGTCAGAGGCAAATTGTGGGAGCAGTTTCCAGAGCCGGGTTTCTGGCATAAATCTTGTATAATAACCACCATGATTACCCTGAACATCCCCGGCCGCGGCCAGCTGCTTCTAGAATATCTGGTTTGCGATGTCAACGGAACCCTGGCAATCGATGGCCAGCTGATGGAAGGGGTTTCCCGCCAGCTCAACCGCCTGCGCGACCGCCTGGAGCTGCACCTGCTTACCGCCGATACCCACGGGCGCCAATCCACCATCGATCACCAGATCGGTGTCCAGGCGGCCCGGATCTCGCCGGGGGGTGAAGCCGAGCAAAAAACGGCTTACATCCAGAAGCTGGGCCCGGATCGGGTGGTTGCCATCGGACAGGGCGCCAACGACACCGGGATGCTAAAAGCCGCCGGACTGGGTATCTGTGTCCTCTCCCGAGAAGGTACAGCCCTGGAAGCCCTGCTAGCTGCCGACCTGGTGGTTCCTGATATATTTAGCGCTCTGGAATTAATCGAAAAACCTTTAAGAATTGTTGCCAGCCTTCGAAAATGAATCTTACCCAACCCGATCCTATCCCCGATGATCCAAACCGCCTGCCGCCTGCTCGTAGACGGCGCGCCAGGCGCCTGCTCGCCCCCCTGGACGCGGATGAACGCGCCGTTTTCTCGGCTGAGCTGGCCTTAAAGATCTCGCCTGCCTTCGATTTCTTTCTATTCTCCGTGATTGCTGCGGTGGGCATGAGCATCGGTTTGCTGCTCAGCGCCCCTGCCCTGCTGGTTCTGGGAGCAGTTCTGGCGCCAGCGATGGCGCCTGTGATTGGCGCTTCCCTTGGAACCATGCTGG
>JAJZSS010000481.1 GCA_021849525.1 Chloroflexota bacterium | reverse complement strand
TAATACTCATTCAAGATAACATGGTCGACGGCCAGCCAGAAGGCAGTATCCTGCCCGGGATTGACCGGGATCCAGTAATCGGCGTATTTCGCCACCTGCGAAAAATCAGGCGAGAACACAGTCAGCTTGGCCCCGGCATGGCGGACTTCAGAGATGAAATGGGCATCCGGGGTGCGGGTCATGTTCAGGTTGGCGCCCATGACCGCGATAAATCGGGCGTTGTACCAGTCAGCGGATTCATGCACATCCGTTTGCTCACCCCAGATTTCTGGGCTGGCAGGGGGCAGATCGCAGTACCAGTCATAGAAGCTCATCACCACTCCGCCCAGCAGGCTCAGGAAACGGCTGCCGGCGGCATAGCTGACCTGGGACATGGCAGGAATGGGCGAGAAGCCGATCACGCGATCAGGGCCATGCTTCTTGGTCGTATACACCACCGAGGCAGCGATCATCTCCAGGCTTTCGTCCCAGGTGATGCGGCGAAAACCGCCCTTACCGCGTGCTTTCTTGTAGCGATTTCCCAGATGGACATCCTCCGCGATAATGCGCCAGCATTCCACCGGATCGTCGAAACGACTGCGCAGGTCCCGCCACAGATCAAGCAGGGCGCCGCGGGCATAGGGGTATTTCACCCGGATCGGGCTGTACAAATACCAGGAGAAGCTGATGCCCCGCTGGCAGCCGCGCGGTTCGTATGGCGGCAAACCTTCTTCCAGCTGTGGATAATCAGTGGCCTGCATCTCCCAGGTAACGATCCCATCCTTTACGAATACTTCCCAGGAACAGCTCCCGGTGCAGTTCACACCGTGCGTCGTGCGCACCCGGCGGTCATGCTGAAAGCGATTCCGGTAAAACTCTTCCCATTTACGTTCGCTGGGAGACTCGACTTCTTTAATCCATTTACTCATCATGGCCTCCGGTTATTTTCGGGTCGCGCTGGATGTGGCCCGCAGGCGAGCCGAGATGCTCTGGCGCTGGCGCGGCCAGAATAACAGCATGATGGCCGACAGGATCACCGCCCCGCCGATACCGATGCCCCAGAACAGGTTGATATTCATGGCCGAGCTGACTACAGTTTGCTGGTCGGTTTGCTGTAAATAGGCCAGCAGGTCAGATTGTTCCTGCTGGGTCAGCGGGCGGGTGTTGAAAATGCCCTGCATGGTGGGGAAGGGCAGAGTCTGCAGAGCACTGGTCAGCCCGGCAGTCCCCAGACGGGTGTTAACATTGGTCAGGTCGGGGCCTAAGACACCGCCACCCGCAGAACCAACTCCAAGCGTGCTGTGGCAGGCGATGCACGGGGTTCCACCGTTGGCCAGGCTGGTTTGACCGGTGAACAGCGCTTTCCCGGCAGCTGCCTGCCCGGCAGGCAGGGCTGGAGCAGCCGGGGCTGCAGCAACCGCATCGGGGGCTTCCAGGTAGGCTATCAAAGACTGGGCCTGCGCTTCAGTGATCCCAAGGTAGGGCATGGGCACGCCGTACTTCTGTAAGAGCTCCTGAGCAACCGTATCTCCAGAAGCCAGAACCACGTCGGGTTGGGTGATGAACTGGACCAGCCAGGCCGCATCCCGGCGCTGGGTCACACCCTGGAGATCTGGACCCACCAGGTCGCCCTTTCCGATGGAATGGCAGGCCTGGCAGGATTGCTGGAAGATCTGAGCGCCTTCCTCAGCGCTCTGGTTTAAAGAACCAGCACTGCCAGGCAGGACAAGCCTCCAGCCGATCAGGAATAGTCCTGCGATCAACAGCCCGATGTTTAGAAAATTTCGAGGTTTATTTGTTGGAACCATTCGGAACCTCACTCCTGGATTCAGTGGCCGTGATTATGGGTATCGTGGGGGCGGCGAATAATTTCGATCAGGTCTGCGCTGCGGGCCGGGACGGTGTGTGAGTTATACACACGGACCTGGTTATCATCGAGCATGACCTGCACCACTGGCAAGCCGATGTGGATTTCGAGAATCCGCCCGGTGAGCAGTGCTGCCTGCTGTGAACTGGCTGAATCATCACCCGGTCGATTTCCGGCAATGACGACCAGATCCGGAGACTGACTTTCCAGATGTTGGATGGCAGTCTCATCCATGCTCCAGGGTCCCAGGATTTCAACGTCGACCAGCCTGCTCAGCAAGTGTTCCAACCCTTCACCGAGCAAGTCTTCTGCACAAAACAGGGCGATGCGTTGTTTTCTCATCCGGACCTCGCATCAGCATCGAATAAAAATTAAGGCGCTGCTTGCCACAAGCGCAAGAAAGCAATCAGATTGGCTAACTGGGTATCATCCAGGCGGTTCATGAATCCTGACATCGCGGTGCCTGGACGACCGTCCAGAATGAACTGGCGTAAATCAGGATCAGATTGGGCCGTGACGAATGCATTATTGACCAGTGCTACACCAACACCGCCTTCTCCCTGAGCTCCGTGGCAGGCCGCGCATTGGGCGGTATAAACCTCGGCTCCTGCCGTGGGATCGCCATGCGTCGGGGCAGCTTGCAAGGCAGTGATCGTTTGTTGTGCAGCAGCCAGGTCGCCGGCGGTAATTTGATCCGCAGCTGTTTGCAGGTTTTGCAGGGTTGTGCCGCTGACAATCTGGCTGGCGCGCTGGATGGCGAGGGCTGCCGATTGCGGATCATCCTGGGCAAGCGAAAATACGGCATTATCCAGCAGCTCGGTGAGGGTGAAATCCGGCTGGACTTGCTCGCCGCGCCGCCAGGCAGCAATCAGCGCCACAAGTTCTTCAACCTGGTTGGGAGATAAAACTAGATCG
>JAJZSS010000480.1 GCA_021849525.1 Chloroflexota bacterium | reverse complement strand
CGCTTACGGTTTCAGTCCCGCCATCAGCCAGTCGGGAGGATCAAGCACAATCCGGTCGCCGGGCTCTATTTCGCCCTCTACGAGCTGACTGAACTCTGCAGTTATCGTTTCTAGTTTTAAGTCTACCGCTTGAGGTTGTCCCAGACTGGCAACGAATACAATTCGCCGGTTACCCAGATAGCGCACCGCTCGATTCGGGATTTGGACCACATCCTGATATTCTTTTACCTGAATAATGGCATCTGCGCTGACCCCGGGACGGATCAAGGTATCCGGTTGGTCAATCTCAATGACCACCTGGTAATGGATAGCCCCATCGACCTGTGTGCCAACCTGGGATATCTCGACAACACTGCCCGTATATTCTGCCAGAGCGGCAGATCCCGCACCGCCCTGTCCGGCGTCGGTTTCTAAAGACCGGGCTGAGATTGAATCAAAAGTCAAACTGGCCTTCTGACCAGGCTGGAGGCGATTAATATCAATTTCCGAGACCATCACATCTACATACAGGTGCGATAAATCGTCCAGCCGGAATGCGCGGCTGCCCGGGCTTACCTGATCGCCAGGCTGCACATCCAGGCGGGTAATAACCCCGCTGAACGGTGCCTTAATTTCCACCTGGTTCAAGACAGCCTGGGCTGCTGCCACCCGCGCCTCGGCTGCCAGGAGATCGCCTTCATCTGGACCAGCTTTAAGGCGTTCCCATTCACGCTCAGCATCCTTCAACTGAGCCTCCAGCACCGCCAGATCGCCGGGAGTATAACCATCCCGGATACGTTCCCATTTACGTTGCGCGTCATCTACAGCTGCCTGAGACCCGATCACATTCGCCTCTGCTACCGCCAGGTCCAGCGGGTCAACCGGCTCTAATAGCTGGTTGTATCTTTCCTGAGATTTTTCGTAAGCTCGCCGGTCGCGGATTTCTTTCTGCTTCAGGCTGTCCAGGATCCGCTGGTAAAATTCCCGGCTTTCGAAAAACATATAGGCGCTTTCTGGCTTGCTCAACCGCTTCTGGATGCGCTCGATATCCTTTAGCGTTCGGTTATAGGCACTTTCAGCCAGTAACAGGTTGGCGTTTGCCTGGCTGATGGCTGCTTCGGATGGTGTCGAAGCCGTGATTTTCAATAAACGTTCGGCTTCCTCCAGCTCCTTTTGAGCTACCGCAACCGCATTCTGAGCATTCGCTTGCGCCACGACCGGGTTTTGAGCATCTTCCCAGGCCTGGCGGGCTTCTTCAAGGGTTTTCATCGCCCGCGCCTGTTGTAGACGCGAGGTTTTCAGCTCATTCAAAGCTCGCTCGGCTGTTACCAGGTTCGCTTGCGCCAGGATGACACCGGTTGGAAGCGAGTTTCTCTCCAGGATGCTTAACGTCTGCCCGGCTTCCACATGCTCGCCGGCGCTCACCATCACTTCTCCGATGATGCCAGATGTCTTCCATCCTAACTCAGCGCTTTGCTCGGCGCGCACCCAACCCGATGCCTCCGCAGACTGGATCTGGCTGCCGCGCACCACCGTTGCATATTCCAGATCAGCCCCGGCGCCCCGCGGCTGGAGCAACATCACAACCAATCCAAGGATGCCAATGCCAGCGAGCGCAACGATGGGCAGGAAGTATTTTCTTTTTGATATTCGTTGTAAGAAGCTGTTCACGTTATTTTTTTAAACACCGTACAATCCCCAACCAGCTGACTGCTACACACTTGCACCCTCAAGCCTGAAATACAAACTTGAATCATAACTTAATACCTGTCAATCTTGGTGAGGACCGCATGCTGATTAACAATCGCTCATCTTGATCTACGCATCCCGAACGCCAACGTTGCTGCCAGGTTTATTTGCCCTGATCAGTGACAACCTTCACAAGAATATATGACTTTTGAGACTGAAATTAAACCACTTTTATGATTATTATCTATTAGTAGCATTGGATTGCTGCATTGGCTAGTTTATGGAGGTGTTGGAATGCCATCAGATCCCACTAATTTCCCCGTTATCGACCGTAAAGCACGAATGAAAATCCCCTCAGAAAATTTGAGTCTGCGCTCTCCAGAAGCCCGAATTTGTGATTTTGAAGACGTTATTATCGCCATGACCCCGGAGCAGGCTATCCTGGAAGCTTCGCGCTGCATTCAGTGCCCAGACCCATCGGCCTGTGTGCAGGCTTGCCCGGTGCATAATGATATTCCTGCGGCGATGTGGCTGATCGAACAAGGCCAATTCCTGGAAGCGGCCCGACTTTATCGTGAAACCAGCTCGCTGCCTGAGATCTGCGGGCGGGTTTGTCCGCACGAGCAGCTATGCCAGGGGGCTTGTGTGCGCAGCAAAAAAGAGGATCCGGTGCTGACCGGCGCGTTGGAAGCATTTGTGGTCGATTATGAACGCCAGCAAGGCCAGACTCATATCCCGGTTGGAGCACCCAGCGGGAAGCGAGTTGCCATTGTTGGCTCAGGTCCAGCTGGCCTGGCCTGTGCTGAGCAGCTGGTACAGCAGGGGCATGCCGTAACAATCTTCGAATCCAAGCCAGCTCCGGGCGGCTTATTGCTGTATGGCATTCCCAACTTTAAACTTCCCAAGAACGTCGTCCAGGCGCGGTTGTGCGACCTGCGCGAAGCGGGCGTAGATTTCCAAAACGAGACCTATATCGGTAAAGACAGGACGATTGATGATCTTTTTGCTGAAGGCTTCAGCGCTGTCTTTGTGGGTGTGGGCTCGGAAATCGACGCCCCCATGGAAGTACCCGGCGAAGACCTTCCTGGCGTCTATAAAG
>JAJZSS010000479.1 GCA_021849525.1 Chloroflexota bacterium | reverse complement strand
TTTCGAGATCGCGCACCCACGCTTCGAACGATATGTCCTCAGCATTCCAATCTGACAGTCCTGAACCGCGTTCATCGTAATGGATCAAAGTATGACTGTGGGTCAATTCCTCCAGCCAGTGCGCCCATACGGGACTATCCCAATCGTAATCCACGTGGCTCATGTAATTAGCAACCTTGACCAACGGCGGTCCATTCCCGGCGATCGCATAAGCGAGGCGGGTACCATCGGAGCAGGTAATAAAAGAGATATGATGCTCCACCTTCGGGCGTTCTATGGGTAGTGGTTGATTACTTGCTTGAAGGGAAGGAGGAGCAATGAGATCGTTCGCGCCGAAGAATTCCAAAGCTTTGGCTTTGGTGATTGCCTGCGTCCGGCTGCTCACCTCCAACTTGCTGTAAATGCTATGGACGTGTTTTTTAACGGTACTGATAGCCAGAACCAGGTCTTGGGCAATTTCTTGATTGGAATAACCAGCCCCTATCCTCCGTAAGACATCCAGCTCGCGCATGCTTAAGGGTTCGATCAGAGGTTGTTGTGCAGCTGCGGCTTCACCCAAAGCATTCAGCAGGTGCAGGGCATAGGGGGCGTGAAGGTTTTGGGCAACCGCTCTGCGCAGAAGCTCAGCTATTGAGTCACCTTCGTCTATAAATACTCGAAAAAACCCCTCTGGTTCAGCCAGATCGAAGGCCTGCGCCTGTGCCGACAAGGCTTCTGTACTGCGTTTTTGGGCTTCGAAGGTGATGGCAGGTGGAGTGTGGGTACTTGATCGGGATAAATCTGACTGAGCCGGTGGCGGAGCAGGTCGGCAAGGAGGTGATGATAACGATACCAGTGACGTTGATCGTTTAGGGGAGTGATGAAGAGGTTCGCATGTTCCAGATATATCAATATCTCTTGCGCCTTGTTAACGTTGAGGACGATGGGAGATGGGTTAATGCCTCGAACGTCCCCTGGCAGGATCGATTCACACAGCGAGCTACAGAGCTGGTCCAGAACCGAGGTATACAGCAGAAAGTTTTGAACCTCGGCAGGTTGTCCCTGAAGTACTTCGTCAACCAGGTAGTCCATTATGTAGCGATGGCTGCCGCTAAATTCCTCAATAAATTTAGCTGCGGCTGTCGCATCTTGCTGTTGGAGTGAGAGGGCGGCCATTTGTAAGCCAGCAATCCAGCCCTCGGTGCGGGCTTCGAGCGCGGCGACGTCTGCATCTCTCAGGTTCAGCCCCATCATCCGATTGAGAAACTCAGCAGCTTCGACGGGGGTAAAGCGCAGGTCAGCTCCGCGCAGCTCGGTCAGGTGCCCCCGAGCCCGCAGACGGCTCATGGGCAAATGGGGATCCTCACGGGTGGCAATGACCAGGTGCATCTGCGGTGGAAGATGCTCGATCAGAAAGACAAGGGCCTGATCCACCAGTTGGGAATCGATCACATGGTAATCATCCAGCACCAGGGTGAAGGTATCCGGGATGACGGCGATTTCATTAAGCAAGGTTGCCAGAATTGATTCGGTATGCGGCAGCTGAGGAGATTGGAGCGCAGCCAGCACCCCATCCCCAAGATTGGGCGCGAGTGTCTGCAAAGCAGCAATGAGGTAAGCCAGAAAGCGGGTGGGATCGCTGTCCCCCTGTTCCAGCGACAGCCAGGAAGCAGGTCTCTCGCAGCCAGCCACCCATTCGCTGAGCAGGGTGGTTTTGCCAAACCCGGCGGGGGCAGAGATGAGGGTCAGCATGCAACCCGAAGAGAGTCCCTCGTTCAGCCGCTCGATCAGGCGGGGGCGGAATACAATTTTAGCTCGAGGTGGGGGAATATACAGTTTCGAGGCCAAAATTGGAGCAGCCATAGATCAAGTATACAGCACATCCCTAAAATTCAAAGAGTGTCCCGACCAAGGTCGGGACACTCTTTCGCGAAACCTGCCGCGATCAATGGTGGATCGTTACCCTTCAACCTCGATACGGTCCACCTGGACCTGCGAGCCGTTGTAATCCGGTACATTGCTAATTAATGTGCCATACAGATGGACGATCTTGCCACTGTCACGCAGCGCTACTATCTGCACTTGCACCGCCGGGTCCAATGAATCAATGCCAAAGTAGATGTTCTGCCCCAGGTCCTGCCGCTCGAAGTAGTCATCGTACTGTGCGCCGGGTCCCGTACTCTCGATGATCCCCCACCAGTCTGCAATTTCTTCTGAAGTACCGGTCGGCATGTAACCGCCTGAGGCATTTCCTCCGGAATTATTACTTCCTCCGGGACCACCACCACTTGCTTCTGTGGTTGTCTCCACGGTCATGGTAGATGTCGGGCTTTTTTGTACTGCGGGACCACACTCTCCCCGGTAATAGGCCCACTCGTCACAGGTGCTGCCATCCGGAAAAATGCAGACTCCGGATTGGCTGCCATCCGCAGCAGTGTGAATATCGAGTGTGTTCCCTTCTTGCTCGCAATAGACCGAGGCAGGATTCGGCATACCCGCCTCAGGTATGTCCGTCCCAGTCGTTTCAAGTGTCTGGACCTGGAACGTTGTGCAGGCTGTCAAAGCCATTAATAGGAGCGTGAATGGAATAATCCTTTTCATTTTTCCTTCTTCCTGTTATTTCTTATTTTTGAAAACTTTATTTATCTCTGATATCCCGTGATCTTGCCCATATTAAGATAATGCCGAACGTAATGGCAAAACTGAATGATATTTCCCAATCTACGCTGCTTTCTCCATGTCCGATGAAGTTCCACAGAAATGTCACCAGCCCAACAGTCACCAGGGCT
>JAJZSS010000004.1:12404-15220 GCA_021849525.1 Chloroflexota bacterium | reverse complement strand
CTGCCAGCGCTGGATGCCCAGATCGCGCAGGAGGGCCTGAGCTTTTTCCAGAAGGGCCAGGGCATCGGCAAAGCGACCCACGCGGGCAGCGGATTGGGCCTTACCAAAGGCGGAAGCGGCATCGGCAGGGAGGGCAACGACCGGGATGTAGCCGGTGCGAAGGTAATTTTCAGCCTCGGTGCGGTGCTGGCGAGCGCGCTCCCAATTGGGTTCGAGCTGCAGGACACGATCGAAAATCTGGATCGCTTCAGCATAACGACCGCTATAAAATAATTTTTCGGCGACCTCGATCTGTTGCTCGGCGACAGGGTTGTGCTCGTGCACAGCTTCAGGCGGCAGGGTGGCGCTGCCGGCAGATGGATCGTTGCCTGATGACACTGGCGGGACCAGTGAATCTGGCGTGTCCGAGATGGACGGCTCGCCTGCCTGGGCAGAACCAGACTGGTCATCCATCCTGGCGATCAATTCTGTGCGCGCATCCTGGAGCCGGGCGCGTTGGGCAGGGGCCAGGGTCTGGTAATCTTCCGAGTCGATAAATTCTTCGATCTCAAGCAATAGATTGCGAATTTCAACCAGGCCAGACGAATCTTGCTGACGGAGATTTTCAATTTGACTTTCCAGAGAGTCGAATGGGTTCATTTTTTTATCCATTGGGGTATTATCACCGATGCGGATAAATACCCGCTTAGAAAATGACGTTCAGGATTTATGGGGACTCCGGGATTTGCTCATAGAGATCTACCAGATCAGCGCGCAGTTTTTTGACCTGGGAATAACCCTGATTCAGCACCTGATCGAGAATTTCTTTGACCTGATTGGGCAAGCGCTCATCGTCATAGGTCCAGCTGACTGTATATTTGGTGGACGCCTGTTCGATCTCGTCCGGGCGATTGGGGCCGAGGGGTAACGCGCCGGGGGCAGGGCGACCGGTGAGGATGTGGTGGAGGGCACGGGCGCCAAACTGGACCAGATCAAACTGGCGTTCTGGCTCCGTCAGACCTTCGGCGTGGCGCTTGGCAATGTTCCAGTCGATCGAGATGACCCCATGGGAGACAGGATCCCAATAGTAGTGCAGGATTTTATGATCACGGTAGACAATATTGCGATCATGGGCGGCCTGCAGGATATCACAGATTTGAACCGACAACAGCAGGCTGGTGCGCAAGGGTAAAAACCAGCCATGGGTAGAGCCGACATCACAGAATTTGAGTAAATTCAGATTCTGGTCGCGCTGCTCGAGGGCCAGGTAGGGGATCCAGCTCTGGGACAAATAACGGTCCATCGATGACAGGTAATTTTGGACCTGCTCAACCCCGAAACGAACCGCCTGGCCGCTCAAATGGGCCGCTGAGAGATGGCGATCCTCTACCGGCAGCTCGGCGCCATCTTCCAGGCGCAAAAAGCCGCACTCCACCAGGGGGGTGACGCCGGGAACACCGCGCAGTAAAGAAAGGATGTGGGCTTCCTCGCGAAACAACGGCAATGAATATTCTGCCCGGTTGGGGCGCATCACCTTGATGGCGAATGGCTGGTCTTTGCCGGAGCGATCGCGCAGGGTGCCAGAGAAGACGCGGGCCGAAGAGCCGCGGGCTTCGGGGACCCAGGTATCCAAAGGCTCACCAAGGGTTACTTCCTGACCAGGGCCAACGCGAGCTTCCTGGCTGCCCTGGATGGTGGCCGGGCCAGAGGCGGCGGGCTGATCGCGCTCCAGGGTGAGGGGGCGGCTGTGGGGGAGAGATAGAGTCTCGCGGGAACGGAATTGATTGAGCCAGGGAATCTCAGCGGCGATTCCTGGGTAATCGATGATCAGATCGGCCGATTTGGAGCCTTTGCGCAGACGGCGCAGGGCATTCAAGATGCTGTCCAGCCAGCTGGCCGGGCCGACACGGTTGCGCAAGCGGCGGCCGGCCAGCTCGGTGGTGGAAAGGAAATCGTAAAACGGCACATCTTTGGGCGCACCGCTGCGAACCGAGGCCAGCCAGGGGGCGGCCTGGGCAAGGGCACGGTCGGCGGCCAGCAGACGCCAGCGATCGGGGTCCCAGAGGAGGACGCTGCGCAGGGCCTTGCGGGCCGTCTCAAAATCGCGGCGCTCCCAGGCGTTCAAGACGATCTCCGCCTGGGCGTTGGGCTGGTTGAGGGCCAGGTTAATTTTCTGACTGGAGCCGGGAAGAAGCGCATCCACCTTGTCGATCAGGGCGCTTATCTCCTGATAGTCAATACCCGAATTGGGTGGAGCCGGCTGGTGTTCTTTCCACTTTTTCACGATTTCGCCGTCGAACAGCTTGAGTAAATTATCCAGATTCTCCAGCCCCGGCGTGATCTGAGTACCTTGATCCGAGTCCAGCCTGGCGAGTTTGGCGCGGGTCTCCTGAACAAAGGCCTGTAAAGTGTAGTACAGGCGATTGACAGGCACAATGGGTGGGAGGGCATCCGAGTCCAGCTTTAGATGAATGCGGCGGACGCGGCGGCTGATGGCTTCCCACCATTCGGGCACAGGACCATCCCCGATTAATTCAAACAAGTCCCAAAGTAGAGCAGGCCATTCATCCACGACGCCCGAGGCCAGGGCGCTGGCGAGTTTGTCGGGGTGGGCGACGATCTGCGCGGTGGCAGGCGCGCCCGCGGCGGGCGCGCCCGAAGCAGGAGGCGCACCGTTTGGTAATGCAGCGTCTGGCGGCGGAGTGCCTGGCGATTGAGATAATCCGGCTATTGCGCGCAGCAAGGACCATTTCTCAGCGGAAGCGGTGAACAGCTTCTCAGCCCGCAGGCACAGATTCTGAAAATCGGCGAACTGGCGAGTCGAGGCCAGCTGGAGG
>JAJZSS010000004.1:0-12394 GCA_021849525.1 Chloroflexota bacterium | reverse complement strand
GCATAGAAATTCAGGGCGCGGGTCGAATCGGGCAGCTCGCCAAAGGCGATCATCTGCTGTTGGAGCTCATCACTCCGGGTAAGATCCGGCAGATCCGGGCGTGAGGTATCGTAGAGGCGCTGGGCGGCAGTGCGCAGATCCTGCAGCTGGGCCAGCACTTCTGCGTTGCGGGCAACCAGCCGCTCTTTGAGAGGTTTTATGCCATCGGAATAAACACTGCCCGGAGTAATCGCCGTGGGCCAGCTCAAGCGTTCCAGCAGGGCCGGATTGGCTTCCGATAAAAATTCGCCAAATGCCTGGATAAACTGGTGGTAATCATCCATACTGGAATGCCGGCGGTCGCGGGTCGTGCCATCGGCATCCAGGAAGAAGCCGTTGCCCCAGTCAATGGCGGTCAGACAGGCTTGCTGAGGATCCCAAAATAAGTGATCCGGCTTGATATCATTCCAAACCAGACCATGGCGCTTTTCGGTATTCTCCCAGACCTCTGTGGTATGAATTGTGTCGAGCAGGTGGAGGGCTGCCAGCAGGGCGCGGATCAGCAAGGATTCCGGGAGCTGGTTAAGCTTCGCCAGACCCTGAAGAAAGTCGGCGTAAACACTGAGGCTGCTGACCCGGAATTGATCGAGCAGCCCGTAATGGGCGATGTGGGCCAGGGATTTGAGATCGAAACCGGAGGCTTTTTCAATGATCATAAAAAAGCGCTCGCCGGAGCCGTCTGCAACCGGACTCTGGTCGATCAAGGCAGGGGTGGCCAGGGCTGCCGCGGTGACCGGGAAGGTTAATTTGCTCAGGGCTTTGAGCAGGATGGCTTCAGACTGGATCTGGGAGGCCTGGCGCAAGATATCGCTGATAAAGGCATCCTGGCGGGGGCGTTTGAGGATCGCCTGCCTGTTCTTGAGCATCGCTTCTACCAGGTAGACTTCGCCGGCATCCCCCTCACCAAGTTTTTCGACCAGCTCCCATTTAAATTTTTGTCCGGTTATGATTTGACCAATACTCATTGAAGTAAACTCATCAGTGGGGATGCCGATTTCGAACGCATCCTACAAGTTTACCCCAGATTTGACTCTGGCTGGCGGGATGGGCATGTTTAATAGCGCCGATCTGGTCGATGCAAACGACTCCCAGCCAGCTCGGGAAAGCCAGCATTCTACCCGCTGACAGCCGAGCGCCGGCGGTCTTCGACGGCTTTGAGCAACACGGTAAAGGCGTCGGAGAAGGATTTGACCCCTTCATCTTCTAATTGAGCAGTGACCTCTTCTATTGAAATTCCCAGGCTCTCAAGGCCGGCTAGAGTCTGATGGGCTGCGGGTATGCCCTCATCGAGGGTCAGGCGGACAATCCCGTGGTCGAGGAAGGCAACGACCGTCTGCGGGGGCATGGTATTGACTGTATCCGGACCAATCAGCTCTTCCACGTAAATGACATCCCGGTAGGCAGGGTTCTTGGTGCTGGTAGAAGCCCACAAGGGCCGCTGGACACGGGCGCCAAGTGCGGCGAGCTGCTTGAAACGGTCGGAAGTAAAGACCTGCTTAAAATCGGCATAAGCCAGGCGAGCATTGGCGATGGCAGCCTTGCCGAGCAAGGCCTGCGCCATGTGAGCCTGGGCGCCGCCAGCCTGGATGATTTTCTGCAAGCGGGCATCGACATTGGTATCGACGCGTGAAACGAAGAAGGAGGCAACCGAGGCAATTCTGTCAACCGGCAAGCCGGCTGCGACCCGCTGCTCGAGACCCGAGAGATAGGCGTCCATCACTGCAGCATAGCGCTGGAGGGCAAAGATCAAAGTCACATTGACATTGATCCCGGAGGCAATGGCTGCGGTGATGGCGGGGAGGCCTGCTTCGGTGGCTGGAATTTTGATCATCAGATTGGGGCGGTCGACGCGCTCCCAGAGCTGTTTGGCCTGGGCGAGGGTGGCGGCAGTATCGTGGGCAAGGTAAGGGCTGACTTCCAGGCTGACATAACCATCACCGCCGCGGCTCTCCTGGTAAAGCGGTAGGAACAAGTCGGCGGCAGCCTGGATATCTTCAATGGCGAGGTGGAAGAAAATCTCCTCAGGGGTCAGGCTGGAGCTGGCCAGGGGCAGCAGGCTGGCATCGTAATCTTGCGATTTGGTGATGGCATTCATGAAAATGGTCGGATTGGAAGTGACGCCACGGATCTCGCCGCGCTGGATCATGCCCGCCAGCTCGCCATTTTTTAACAGGCTGCGCTGGATATTGTCATACCACACCGATTGACCGGCGGCGTGTAATTGCAACGTTGTATTCATAAGACTACCTCCTAACACTTACCTGAGTAAATCCAGGGCGATTTGCTCGATTGAGGCGACGGAAAAGCCGAGATTTTCGAAGACTGTACCGGCCGGGGCAGAAGCGCCGTAGCGATCCAGGGCCTGGATGCGGCCCTGGGGACCTACCCAGCGATGCCAGCCCTGGGCTACACCGGCTTCAACCGCCAGACGTGCGGCGACATCGGGTAAGAGGACAGACTCTTGATAGGTCTCGTCCTGGTCGAGGAATAACTCCCAGCTGGGGAATGACACCAGGCGCACGGCGATGCCCTGGGCTTCGAGACGCTTACCCACCTGGACAATCAGGCCAACTTCGGAACCGCTGGCCATCAAGATGATCTGGGGTTTGCCCTGGCCAAGGTCGGCCAGGACATAGGCACCTTTCCGCAAGCCCTCGGCGGGAGCATATACGGCGCGGTCGAGGGTGGGGAGATTCTGGCGGGTGAGGACCAGGGCGGTGGGATGGCGGCGGTTCTCCACGGCGACCTTCCAGGCCTCGCGCACCTCGTTGGCGTCCGCCGGGCGGAGCGTAACCAGGTTGGGGATGGCGCGCAGGGCGGCCAGCTGCTCAACCGGCTGGTGGGTTGGACCATCTTCGCCGACGCCAATGCTATCGTGGGTGAAGACCCAGATGGAGCCCAGGTGGGAGAGGGCAGAGAGGCGGATAGGCGGGCGCATGTAATCGGAGAAGACCATGAACGTCGCGCCGAAGGGGATCATACCGCCATGATAAGCGAGGCCATTGACCGCCGAACCCATGGCGTGCTCGCGTACCCCAAAGTGAACGTTGCGCCCTTCGTAACAATCCGGATTCCCGTTATCGGGATCAAAAGCGACGCTGTTATTCATCCAGGTGTTGGTGGAGGGAGCCAGGTCGGCAGACCCGCCGAAAAGCTCGGGCAGGGCACCGGCGAGGGCATTGATGACCTTGCCCGAAGCGGCGCGGGAGGCCATCCCCTTCTCATCAGCCGGAAAGACGGGCAAATCCAGGTCCCAGCCATCCGGCAGCTTTCCTTCCAGGCGGCGGTTCAGCTCGGCGGCGAGATCGGAGTAAGCAGCAGCATAGGCGTCCATCTTCTGCTGCCAGACCTGCTCCTGTTTGGCGCCCTGCTCGAGGGCAGTGCGGAAGAAGGCAAGTGATTCTTCAGGGATATAAAAGCGCGGTTCCTTTGGCCAGCCCAGATTATCTTTGGCGCCATCCAGCTCAGCCGCGCCGGGCGGCTCGCCGTGCGCCTTGGCGGTGCCGGCGCGGGTGGGCAGACCATAGCCAATGATATTGCGGACAATTATCAGCGATGGGCGAGGGTCGAGCCGGGCAGCCTGGATCGCCTGATCGATCGCTTCAACATCCAGACCATCGGCAACCCGCTGAACATGCCAGCCATAGGCCTCGAAGCGCTGGCCGCGATCTTCGGAGAAAGCGAGATCGGTGGAGCCTTCGATCGTGACATGGTTGTCATCGTACAAATAAATCAGTTTTCCCAGGCGCAGGTGACCAGCCAGGGAGGCAGCTTCGGAGGACACGCCTTCCATCAGGTCACCATCGGTCACAATGGCGTAGACGAAATGATCGATCACGGTATGCCCGGGGCGGTTGTAGACTTTCGCCAGGTGAGCTTCAGCCATCGCCATGCCAACGCCGTTGGCAAAGCCCTGACCTAACGGACCAGTGGTGGTCTCCACACCGGGGGTCAAGCCATATTCCGGGTGACCCGGGGTCAGGCTGCCCCACTGGCGGAAGCGCTTGAGCTCGTCCAGGGGAAGGTCGTAACCCGTCAGGTGGAGCAAGGAATAGAGGAGCATGGAGCCATGTCCACCAGACAGGACAAAGCGATCGCGGTTCGCCCAGTGGGGATTGGCGGGATTATGGCGCAGGTGGCGAGTCCAGATGGTGTAAGCCATGGGCGCGGTACCCATGGGCAAACCGGGGTGGCCAGAATTGGCCTGCTGAACACTATCCGCGGAAAGAAAGCGAATGGTATTGATCGCCTGGGTCTGGAGATGTGGAGTTTCTTTCATAAAAATCCTCTATTATCTTAAGCTGCTTGAGCCTCGGAAACAGATTTATTAGCGGCATCCTGTTTACGCAGGTAGAGCTTGGTAAACTCTTCTGCAATCGCAGGGATGATGGCTAATCCAAAAACAACCAGCCATTCCTGACCAGACAGGAAATGGGTGTTGAAAATAGGCTGCAGAAACGGCACATTGACCACCAACAGGAGCAGAACCAGGGATAATCCGACTGCGTACTGCATATATTTATTGGAGAGCACGCCCAGGCGGAAGATCGAAGTACGTTCGGAGCGGACCGTATAAGCACGGAACAACTCGCACAGAGACAAAGTAACAAAGGCCATGGTCTCTGCAGTCTGGACATCTACCCCGCGCCAGTCCTGCTGGAGTAAATAAGAAAGAACGCTTGTCCCTTCAGGGATCGATGCGCCGGCTTGCAGATGCCAGGATAAACCAAGGATGAAGGCAACCAGAACAACGCTGGTTTGAGTGATGGTCTGAATGATCATCCCCAGGCGCATTGAGGCATTGACAATCGATTCGTTCTTCGGACGGGGCGGCTGCTGCATGATATCCGGGTCGCCCTTTTCCATTGCCAGCGCTAAAGCCGGGGCGCCATCGGTGATCAGGTTGAGCCACAGCAGCTGGATGACGGTCAGAGGCATAGGCAGTCCCGCAAGGGTCGCCAGGAAGATGATCATGATCTCAGCCATATTGGAAGAGAGCAAGAAAAAGACGAACTTGCGAATATTGGAATAGATGATGCGGCCTTGCTCAACGGCAGCGACGATGCTGACGTAATTGTCATCGGTCAGGACCATATCCGCAGCGCCTTTGGCGACATCGGTGCCGGTAATACCCATCGAGATGCCAATATCGGCTGCCTTGATTGCCGGGGCATCGTTCACGCCATCCCCGGTCATGGCAACCACTTCATTGTTGGAACGCAAGGCAGACACGATGCGCATTTTATGCTCCGGCGAAACGCGGGCGAAGACGGCGGTCCGGTTTACCTCATCGGCCAGGGTGGCATCATCCATGTCATTCAGCTCTGCCCCGGTATACACTTTATCGCCTTTGCGCAGCAAGCCGATGGTTTCGGCAACGGCCCGACCGGTATTGGGATAATCGCCGGTAATCATAATCGTGCGCAGCCCAGCGCCCCGGGCTTTCTCCAGGGCGGGCTTGACTTCGGGGCGAGCGGGATCGATCATGCCCATCAGACCTGCAAATATCAAGCCTTGCTCAGCATATTCACGGGTAATCTCTTCGGGGATTTCATTTTCGACGCGATAGGCGAATCCCATCACTCGCAAGGCATCATTGGTCATGGTGTCATTGGCTGCGCGGATGCGGGTGCGCAACTCATCGGTTAATGGCCTGACCTCGTCGTCGATGGTCTGGTACTCGGTGCACAAATCAAGCACCAGATCGGGGGCGCCTTTCACAGTGATGGCATGCGAGCCCAGATGTGTCTGATCCTTGAACGGAGAAATTCCCTCTTCTTTGATCCAGGTGATCTCGTGAACAGTGGTCATGCGCTTGAGAGATGAATCAAAGGGGATTTCCTGGCGGCGTGGGAAAGCCTGCGGCATTTCATCGACCCTGTCCCAGGCTTTCATGGCAGCCACGATCATGGCGCCTTCGGTAGGATCACCGATCATGCGGTAAGCTGACGGACCACCATCGGATAAAGGCTCCAACACCGCATCATTGTTCAATAAACCTACCCACAGGACGGTGGTGAGACCAGGTACTTTCTGGAGGTCAGCTTTCTGTCCATTTACATGGAATTCACCCCTCGGATCATAACCAGTCCCGGTTACCTCGGCGAATTTGTCATCCACCCACAGACGAGTCACTGTCATGACGTTTTGGGTAAGGGTGCCGGTTTTATCGGAGCAAATAACGGTGGCTGAGCCAAGCGTTTCCACAGAAGCCAGGCGGCGGACCAGGGCATGGCGGGCTACCATTTCCTTCATACCCAAAGCCAGGCTTATGGTAACCACGGCAGCCAGACCCTCTGGCACAGCCGCAATCGCCAGGCCTACGGCGATCATAAAACTTTCCACAATGATGGCGGTCGTTTCAGAGGTGTAGCCCATCGAAAATACACCGCCGCGCCACAGGTTCAGGAGAAACACCACACCACAGATCGCCAGGGCAATAATCCCGAGGGATTTGCCCAGCTGATCCAGTTTGGCCTGCAGGGGGGTTCCTTCTTCCTCGACAGACTGGAGCATATCGGCAATCAGGCCGAGCTGGGTACGCATGCCCGTAGAAACCACGAGGCCGCGCCCACGCCCGTAATTAACCACCGTACCCATAAAGACCGTATTCTTGCGGTCGCCCAGGCTGGCGTCTGCATCCAGCATCAGGGCGGCGTCCTTCTTCACGGGGACCGATTCGCCGGTAAGAGCAGCCTCCTCCACCTGCAAATTAATGGCCTCGATCAGGCGGATATCGGCAGGGACAAAATTGCCGGCTTCCAACAGTACGAGATCGCCAGGCACCAGATCCCGGGCGGTCACGGAGACGCGCTGTCCATCGCGCAATACCTGACTTTCGGGGGCAGCCATTTTCTTCAAGGCTGCCAGAGCTTCCTCGGCCCGGCTTTCCTGGACCACACCCAGGATGGCGTTGAGAAGAACGATCAACATAATTACCCCGGCTTCAATCCAATCGCCCAGTAAAGCCGAAATCACCGAGGCAACGATCAGGAAAATAACGATGAAGTTTTTAAATTGTTCCAGGAGCAGCTGCAAGAAAGTGGGGCGCGGTTTTTCTTTCAGCTCATTCGGCCCAAACTTCTCCAACCGCCTGGCGGCTTCAGCGCTTGTGAGACCCTGGTGAGGCGACTCCAGTTTATGGAAAACATCCTCAATACCCAGAGAATGCCAAACAGTATCGAGGTCTTTATCTGGGGGTCGGGCTTTTATTTCTTCCGCCATAGTGTACACTCCGATTTAATCATGATCAGACGAATAAGTGGGTATGAGGACAAATAATCAGTCTTCCCAACGGGTGTGGAAGCTGCCTTCTTTATCAACTCGCCGGTAGGTGTGGGCACCAAAGTAATCGCGCTGCGCCTGGGTGAGATTGGCAGGCAAGACCTCAGAGCGGTAGGCGTCGTAGTATGCCAGGGAGGCGCTGGTAGCCAGCATCGGGATCCCCAGAACCACGGCGGTCTGAACAACTTCGCGCCAGGCTGCCTGGCGGCTGATCACTGCCTGGGTGAAAGCATCGTCGAGAAGCAGATTGGGGAGGTTCGGGTTGCGGCGGTAGGCGTGGGTGATGTCACCCAGCATGGAGGCGCGGATGATACAGCCAGCCCGCCAGATAGGGACGATCTGGGAAAGGTTGAGCTCCCAATTGTATTCCTGGGAGGCCATTTTCAACAGGGAGAGACCCTGGGCATAGGAAATGATTTTGCTGACATACAGGGCCTGCTCGGCAGCAGCAACCAGGGCGGCTTTATCCCCGGTGTATTTCCCGGCGCTGCCAAATACCCTGGCGGCAACAACGCGCTCCGGTTTGAGAGCAGAGAGCAACCGGCTTTCAACGGCGGCGTTGATGGTGGGGATGGCTGCACCGATATCGAGAGCGTTCTGGCTGGCCCATTTGCCGGTCCCCTTTTGAGCGGCCTCATCCAGGATCAGATCCACCAGCGGCCTGCCGGTTTCCTCGTCCATGCGGGTCAGGATATTGGCGGTAATTTCAATCAGATAGGAGCGCAGCTCGCGGGTATTCCACTGCGCAAAAATCTCGGCCAGGTCTGCGTTGGAGATGCCTGCACCGCGGTGAAGGAGATCGTAGATTTCGGCGATCAGCTGCATATCGCCATACTCGATGCCATTGTGGACCATCTTGACATAGTGACCAGCGCCGCCGGCACCCATCCAGGCAACACACGGCTCGCCATCCTCGGGCGCTTTGGCCGAGATAGCTTCGAACATGGCTCTGACGCGCGGCCAGGCTTCCTGCGAGCCACCGGGCATCATGCTGGGACCCCACAATGCGCCGCTTTCACCGCCGGATACACCCATCCCGATGAATTGGAATCCTTCCTGCTCCAGCTGCTTGACGCGGCGCTCGGTATCGGCGAAGAACGAATTACCCCCGTCGATGATCAGATCGCCTTTTTGCAAATAGGGCTTCAAAGAAGCGATTGCAGCATCCACCGGAGCACCAGCCGGTACCATCAGGAAGAGGGTGCGGGGAGGTGTGAGCGCTGCGACCAGCTCGTCCAGCGAGTTAACAACTTTGATGTCAAAATCATCCGGCAAATGGGGATCAAGATCATACCCAACCGGCGGATAACCATTCCGGGCAAAATTTTTGGCCAGGCTGCGACCCATGACACCCAGGCCAAGAATTCCAAGTGAATAATTAGATTCCATAGACGGCTCCATAATTATTAATTAAACCCTCAGTTCGTTTTCAGGCGGTAAAGGATTTCACCTGCCCGCGGGACGTATAAAATCGCTTCATCTTCCCGGTCCTGCCAGTCGGCAAGGTTGATCTCAGCCGGGTTCAGATAGCCGAGATTCAAGCGGGCGCAGTCCGCAGGGGACACTTTACTCGCCAGGGTGACCCGGACGTTGGCTTTTTCAACCCCATTTTCCATGACCCCGGAACCACGCACGTGGGTACTGTGGGCCAGAACGCCCAGGGGGATGTCTTTATAGCGATCCCAATCGTTCAAGAAATATGGCAGGACATGATAGCCCACATCATAGATGTACCTGCCATGGACATGGCTGACGGTGTCGAGGTGGGGAGCATAAATGACCACTTCGCCGCCAGGGGCGACAGCCGGCTCCATTTTATACATGGCTTTCGCAGCGGTCCATAATTCATCATACATCGCCGGGGCACACGATAAGACACGTTGATAGGGCTTCTCGCACCAACGGATATGGCGCTGAGCAGAGGCATCGGCGGCCGCGCTCCAGGCAGAGAATACATCCCCCACAAACACTCCGACCAGATCGTGACCCTCCACCAGCAGGGCAGCCAGGGTGACCGGGGTGGTCAGGCGCCGGGCAGCAGCGTGAATCATGGCCCGCACCGGCGTATCTTTGATGCCGATGGTGCCGACCACCGTCGCCAGGGCCCCCAGCCAGTGCGTGGCGTTAATCATGTCCGGGCCGGAGATGCCGGGGAAAAGATATTTGGCGCCCCCGGAGAAACCAACGACTTCATGAGGAAAAGTAGGACCGAGAATGAGGATATGGTCGTATTCAAGAGCCAGTTTATTGATCCGGATATCCACGCTGTTGGGCAGCGAGGAATGCCAGCTCGAGCCGGCGATGTGCTTGATTTCGTCCTGTTCCATGACTCCCAGGGAAGCCAATATGGTGGGATCATCCCAAGCGTGATTGAACAGGCCAATATGCCTGTAGGTTGTCATCCGTTCTTCGGCGGTAATCCCGACCAGGTGGTTGAGGCTCGCCTCTGACATGGGGGGATGAGTCCCGAGGGCAATCATGAAATCGAGCTGGCGGACATCACCCAGGATCTCCACGACCATGCGGAAGAGCATGGGGAGCGGAAGCGAGCGGGTGGAATCGGGGATAAGAACCAGTATCTTTTGGCGGTTGAAATTTCCAGCAAGCCCTTGAGACAGGGTCGCATAAATTGAAGAACTATCTAACATTCCCGTGGGCGATAATTTTTGGGCAGCGATCATCATTTTTCCTTTACCAGAAAACCCAGAATGATGGCGAAGCAGTGACCCTGGTTTCCTGCGGCTAGACGCCGCTATAGGCGGAAAAGCCACCGTCGATGGGGATGACAATCCCGGTGACAAAGGCGGAAGCGGGGGAAAGGAGCCACAGGGTGGCGCCGATCAGGTCTTCGGGAGAGCCATAGCGAGCCATTGGTGTGTGGTCGAGCACTTTCTGGCCGCGCCGGGTCGGTTTGCCGGTCTCAGCATCGGTCATCAGAAAGCGATTTTGCTCCGTGACAAAAAAGCCGGGGGCGAGGGCGTTGACGCGGATATTGGGGGAATACTCCTGGGCAAGGTGGACAGCCAGCCACTGGGTAAAGTTGCTGACGCCGGCCTTGGCGGCGGAATAAGCCGGGATAAGAGTCAGGGGGCGGAAAGAGTTCATGGAAGAAATGTTCAGGATTACGCCTTGCTTACGTTCCGCCATATGGCGGGCAATCAGCTGAGAAGGGACGATCGTGCCCAGGAGGTTCAAATCAAACACTGAACGGATGGCATCCTGGGGCAGATCAAAAAATAGTTTTTCGGGGCTGGTGGTGGCAGCCGGGCGATTGCCGCCGGCGCCGTTGATCAGGCAGTCGATTTTACCGAAGGTGGTCAAAGCAGCCTCAACTGCGGCCTGCATGGATTCAGCTTCAAGCACATTGGCGTGCACAGCAATGGCACGCCCCGCGCCGGGCTTCGATAAGAGCTCATCAACAACTTTTTGGGCGGCTGCGAGGTTATAGTCTGCAATAGTTAGAAATGCGCCACAGGCGTACAAGGCGCGCGCCATTTCTGCGCATAAAACTCCGCCGCCGCCGGTGATAAAGACGCTTTGCCCGGTGAAATCAAATGCCTGAGAAAAATTTTCGTAGCTCATTGTGTTGTTCTCCATTTTACAATAGCTCTGAAATGATAAAAATCAGAAATTACTCATCCGAACCGGTGGCCATCCTGACCAGACCAACGGCTGAACCGACGACAATTTTTTAGCTTCCGGGCGATCGATGACATGCACAGGAGCATACCAGCCAGGCAGGCGCCTGCCAGGCAGTGCATACAGCAGGGTGGGAGAAATGGGTCTGGGCGACGGAGGTTTCCTGATTCTGGCATGGACAGGTTATAACTTGCAGCAATGATATATGATACAATAAGTTAGCGCTAACGTCGGGCAGTTGTATTATAGCATGTTCCTTTTTGACTACAATATCACAAAGAAGATTATGTGGATTGAACCATGAAAAAGCGCATAACCCTGGCAGATGTCGCCAGTGCAGCCGGGGTTTCTTTGATGACCGTCTCGCGGGCAATTAATAACAAACCCGGAGTTGGCGAGGACATGCGCCTGGCGATTGTAAAGCTGGCGGAAGAATTGGGCTACCAACCAAACCAGATCGCGCGCAGCCTGGCGACGAATTTTACGACCACGGTTGGACTGGTGGTGCCGGATAATACCAACCCCTTTTTCGCCCAGATTGCGCGAGGGGTGGAAGATACAGCCTACAAGCAGAATTACAACATTTTCCTGGTGAACACGGGAGAGAATCCGGCGCGTGAACAGGCTGCGCTTGATTCATTATGGCAAAAAGGCGTCGACGGGTTGATCCTATGCAGCTCCCGCTTACCCGGCGAATCCCTGGAGATAGAATTCAGCCGTTTTCCAGCGGTAGTGCTGATCAATCGCGAGTTAAAAGACCCGGTCGCGCATGCAATCACGATAAATGTTGACGACAGGCGGGGGGCGCATCGGGCGATAAAGTATTTTCGAGAGCAAGGCCGGCAGCATATCGCTTACATTGATGGCCCAGCCACCTCGCTTTCAGCGAAACGGCGGTTGGAGGGATATCAATCAGCGCTGGAGGAGGCAGGGATTGGTTTTGAGCCAGATTTGGTGGAATGCTGTGCGCCAGACACCGAGGGCGGCCGGATTGCAACGGCGAGCTTAATCGCCCGGGCGCCAAAAATCGATGCGATCTACTGCTTCAACGATCTGGTCGCCGTGGGAGCAATCCAGATGGTCAGAGAATCAGGAAAAAAAGTGCCGGAGGATATCGCGATTATTGGCGTCGATGACATCCCGCTGGCAACCATCATTCGCCCTCAAATCACCACCCTGCATGTCAACCTGCGGCATATTGGACGCCTGGCTATGCGGACACTGCTGGACGTGATCGAGGGAGGCAGCTCTGCTACCGCGATCCAAATCGAACCGGTGTTGGTGGTACGTGAGTCTGCCTGACACCGGGAGCACTGCACCAACGGAGAGAAAGAAATGACAGGCAAGCCGACCGCGGTTATGATGATCATCAAATCGCAGGCTTCTTTACCAGGTCGCACCTGAATCAGAGGACGCGATAAAATTAACCAAC
>JAJZSS010000478.1 GCA_021849525.1 Chloroflexota bacterium | reverse complement strand
GGTCCACCTTTTTAGCCCAGGTCTCTTCCGCGTTCCGTTTGGGAGCTTCCATTGCTGCCTCCTAATTAAACTGCCAGCGCGCTGGCTTCGTCTTCATACACCTGCATAAAATCCACCAGGCGGGTGATCTCGAAGATCTCCCGGTAATGCGGGCTGAGCCCATACACCGCCAGGGTCTTATGCTCCTTGCGCGCCTGCGCCAGCAGCGCCACAATCAGGGCGATGCCGGTGCTGTTGATGTAATCGACAGCGCTGAAATTGAGCGTGATTGTTGGAGTATTGCTGGCGGAAGCTTCCTGGTACGCCCGGGTCAGCTCGGGCTCCGCCAGGCCGTTGATCTCGCCCTGGATATCGATGATGGTATTCATGCCTGCGCTGCGCAGGCTGGTGGAAATGGTTTTAATGGACATCGTGTCCTCCTCTCTGTTTAGTCGTCCAGATTCAGGAATAACTCGATCGTGTTCTTGCCCTGATCGCTGAAAGTGTTCATCTCATCCACCATATTGCGGATCAGGAACAGGCCCCAGCCGCGCGCCGACTGCTCACCGCTCAGCTTGGCTTCCAGGCTGGGCTCGGCTGCCTGCGGGATGAATGGCTTGCTGCCCTGGTCGCTGATGCGGATGCGCAAACGCTGGCCTTCCCGGCTCAGGGTGATCTCGGCCGGCAGCTCCGGGTTGTAACCGTTGCCGTGCTCCATGGCGTTCATTGCCGCCTCTGCCAGCGCCGTCTCCAGCCGCTTCAGGCGGGTTTCGCTCCAGCCCAGGCCCGCCACCGCCTCCAGCACCCGCTGCGCCGCCACCCGCTCGTTGCCGGGCAAGGAGGGCAGCTCAAAGCTCAGCGCCGGTTCCAGGTCTGGTGGGAGGCTGGCAGCCGGAGCCGCTGCCTCTCCGGTCAGGTTGCTCAATACCTCGCTGCGGGCAGCTTCGGGTTTCTCGCCTGCGGGTACTCTGGGATCGTAACTCAGGGTCATCAGCGTCAGATCATCTTCCTGCTCGTGGTCCGGCCCGGTGAAGCTGTTGAAGTCGAGCATGATTTTTTGGATCAGGTCCTCATCCGCGTGGACGTCGACCAGTGTTTTCACCCGCTCGAAGCCGAACATCTCTCGCGCCGGGTTGTGGGCTTCGATCAGCCCATCGCTGGTCAGCAGCAGGGTGTCGCCCGGCTCCAGGCGAAAATGGACCTCGGGGTAGGTCATCCCGGGCATCAGCCCCAGCGGCATTCCCGTGGCGCGGTGCTCGATGAATCCGTCCCGGGTGTGCTGGAAGGGCAGGTTGTGCCCGGCGTTGGCGATGGTGATCTCCCCGGTCTGCGGGTCCAGCACCCCGTACACACAGGTGACGAACATTTTGGCCGGGATATCCGGGTGGAGCAGGTTATTGGTCCGCTCGAGGACCATGCCGGGGGATGCGAAGCGCTCGGCGGTGGAGCGCAGCAGCGAGCGGGTGGTCGCCATCACCAACGCCGCCGGCACCCCCTTATCGGTAACGTCTGCCACCAGGAACGCCATCCGCCCGTAGGACAGCTCGATGAAATCGTAGAAATCGCCGCTGACCTCGCGTGCCGGCTGCCAGTGGGCGGCAATCTGCCAGCCCGGCATCTGCGGCAGCTGGCGCGGCAGCAGGTTCTGCTGGATGAAGCGCGCTACCCGCAGCTCCTGCTCCATCCGCTCCCGCTCGCGGGCCTGCACCTGCTGCTGGTAAGCCAGCTGGGCTACCCGCAGCGCCGGGGCCGCCTGGGCGGCCAGGTTGTTCAGCAGGCGCTGGTCATCCGTGGAGTATTCCTGCTCGCTCAGGCGCTCGCCCAGGTTCAGCAGCCCGATCAGCTCGCCCTGCGAGACCAGCGGCACGCTCACCCGCACCCCGGCAGCGCGCAGCCGCTCCAGGGTGGGCGAATCCATCTGCAGCCTGGCGATCTCCACCGCGCTGGCGCTTTGGATCATATAGGCCAGCAAAGGATCGTTTGACGGCATGTCCAGCTCCTCAACCTGGACCGCGGCCAGGCGCCCCGGCTCGGGTGCCGGCTCGGGCGCCGGCCGGGGCGTCTCGCTCACCCTGGCTGTGCTTTCCCTGCCGATAAATCTCAGGCGGATTCTCTCAAGGAATGTACCCATTAATTCACCTCTTTCTGATCCACAGGCTGACCTGTTGGGGATTCACCGTCTCCTGAACCGCGCCGGTCAGGCTCTGGGTCAGTTTGCGCAAGTCGGTCTCGCTGCGCGCCGCCGCGGCGAATTCGGCCAGCGCCAGCTCGGCGTCATACTTGCGCCGGTAGAAGCGCCGGTCGATGAATGCCTGCACGCGCTTGCGCAGCGGGTTGAACAAGGCCGCCGCAGCCAGGGTTGAAAGCGCGATCGCCAGGCTGGATTCGTGTCCGATCAGCGCTGTCAGGACAAACTGGAAAATGGTCACCGCGGCCAGGTAGACTCCTGCCAGTGCCAGGCTCAGCAGAATGACCAGAAACACGACGAGATAACGCTTCCGCTTTAGCATGAAATTCCATCCTCCCTTAAACTTTACTTATAAAACGCCCTCTTCTTTTCCAATTTTTCTAATTTTCTGATATCATTTACCAGGGTTTTCCTTTTTCTCAACCTCCTTTTGGAGCCTAGGCTGTTTCTCCTTAAGCCCTGATGAGTACATATTCCACTTGAGTCAGGCCGGGGCGCTTTTCCGGTTGAATTGCGCCCCGACAAGTCCAAGGGAAACATTATACGCGTTCAAAAATGGTAGCGATTCCTTGCCCACCACCGATGCAAGCCGTGATGAGACCAAGT
>JAJZSS010000477.1 GCA_021849525.1 Chloroflexota bacterium | reverse complement strand
GCGGGCATTGGTGCGGTGGCGGGAGGCTTCCTGGAATAATTCGACGACCGGCTGGGCAACGTCAGCCAGGCTGCTGCGGGCCGCCTGGCAGGATTGCCAGAACTCACAGCTGCGTTTGATATCTAAGATGATCTCACTGGAGCTGCTATCATATCCGGCGCCAGCCTTGTTCGTTGCATTGGCAGCGGGCGAGGCCAGCAACTGTCTGGCTGCCTGAACTGCAGGCTCATCCAATTCCGCGATGGCCTGCAGGGCGGTAATCTGCTCGGCAAGCCCCTGTTTGGCGGCCTCGATCTCCTTGCTGAATAACGCCTGCCACTGGCGGAGGCTATGATCCAGACGGCTGGTGAAAGATTCAGCTGTACGGACTTTCTTCTCAATGCTGCCACGATAACGCTGGTCGAGCTCCACCTGAGCCTGCTTCAAGGCCTGGTCCAGGCGGGCCAGGTCGGCATGAACGACTTTTGCCAGGGCATCATTGCTGCGTTCCAGGGCTGTCATTTGCGCCAGGATCCGGGTGCCTTCATCCAATTGCTGGCGGCAATATTGCTCCTGAGTCTGAATCTCCTCCAGGCGGGATTGGATTTTGATGGTCCGCGAGCGTAATTCATTGCTGTTGCGCGCCAGGCGGCGGGCTTCTTCAAGACGAGGCATGAGCTCACTTTCCGGCAGAGCTTTCTTTGTACCCTGGGAGGTCAATTGCTGCAATTGGGTGCTGAATTCTTGCAAGTCTTCCTGCAGGTGAGCGGTGCCATCCAGGCGCGGCCAGTTAACCGGATCGTAAACGGCGACTTTTTCAGGGAGCGACCTGGCTCCCTCCAACCAGCGCTGGTCTGATGCCAGTTCTGGAGAATCAAGTAGCCTGAGCAGCTCGGCATGTCCCTCAGCGGTTGCCCGGGTTTGCTGATCTAAAAGCTTAACTTCCACCAGAAGCTGGGTGGCAGCCTCCAGGTCGCCGCGGACGGAATTGGGGAGGTGGGGAGCCTGGTGCTGGTGGAGTGCGGTAGCACTGTGATAATGCTCCTCGAGCTGGGTCCGGCTGGAGCCCCACTTAACTGGGTGCACCGGGCTGGATGCCAGGCTTTCGAAGAGCTCGCTGACCTGGTCGAGGGCTGTATCCAGCTCAGGAAGCGTTTTATTCAGGCTGCCAAGCTGCTGGCGCGCCTGGCGCAGCTCGCGTTCCAGGCTGGCGCAGGCTTGCTGCTGGCGTAGAGTTTCTTCGACCAGCGTCGCTGTGCTTTCAATTTCCAGGCGCCCCAGGGTGGCTTCCAGGCTCTGAGCGACCTGAAGCATCTGGTCATACTGAGCTTGCAAGGCTGCCAGCTCAAGCGACTCAGGCATTTCACTGAACAGGCGCTCTAGACCGCTGAGCAAATTCTGCAGCTGGCTTACCTGGCGCACCGCATCCTGGCGCTGGTTTTGCCAGCTCTCTGCCTGCTGGCTGAGGTTTTTCAGGGTGGGCTGGGCGCTCTGTGCCAGGCTGTAAACCTCAGCGGTGCCCGCAGGCTCGGCTTGCTTTAATACTTCTGCTTCACTGCCAGTCAGGAAGTACGCCGGAATCTGGGAAAGCGCGGCCTGCCACTGCTCGCTCTCGTTTTGAGCAGTTTCCAGGACAGCACCATACACCTGGTTAGCCTGTAAATCGTCCAGACGAGCCTGCAGCTGCTGTTGGCCCTGGCTGGCAGCGCGCGCCAGAACGGCGACCTCCCATGGTAAACGCTGAAGCTGGTCCAGGGTTGACTGGGATTCTTGCTGGTGGTTAAGGATCAGGCTGGTTTGCTGGTCCAGGCGGCTGGCACTGGAAAATAGATCATTCCAGAGATAGGGTGCAGCAACCAGAGCGCGGAAGCGGTTCTGGTTCAGCTCGTGCAGCTTATCCTGCAAGGTAATATAGCCTGCTTTGAAATCCGCCAGCTCGGTTTGTATAGTTTCCAGCCGACTGTGGATCGTCTGGGCAAGCCGGGTGTACGGCTGTGGACTATCAACCGGATAGAGCTCGGCCTGCTGCACCAGACCTTTATGCGTTGTTTCCAGCTGGCGCAGCTGAGTGCGCAGCTGGGACAGCCGGGATTGGGTCGCCTTGCGCCAGTGACGGGTGATCAGGAACAAGGCGACCAGGCTGGCGACCAGAATTAAAGGCAGTAACCACAGGCCGGTTTCAGATAGGCTCATTTAAGTGCCCGCTGCATAATTTCCTGAATGCGGGCGATCATGCTGGCTGGATCGGGATGTAAGCCTTCAATCAGCAAGGCGTCCTCAAAAATTTGTTCGATCAGCAGCTTGCTGAGCGGATCGTCTGCGCCCAGCTCATGTAAACCCACCAGGATCGGGTGAGCGGGATTGAGCTCAAGCACTTTTTTCGGGGCGTCGAATTCTTTATCCAGCAAGCGATACACACGCTGCATTTCTTGATTAAGCGCGCCTTCTGGATCTACCAGGCGGGCTGGCGAGCTGGATAAGCGCTCGGTGGTGCGCACATCTGTGACCCGCTCGCCGAGCTGGTTTTTGAAACGCTCCACCAGGTTGGCGCTGGCTTCGGCGGGCAGGCGGGTGGCTGCTTCAGCGTTTTTGTCTGCTTCGCCAGCTGGCAGGGTCAGGTCGGCACTGGCAACATTGACCATTTTGTGCTCCAGGTAAGTATGCAGGCGCACCAGCATAAATGGATCAACCGGGTCGGTCAGGATCAGCACATCGTAGTTATAGTGTTGGACGACATCCAGGTGAGGGCTGTGGACCACCGAACGCTCGTCGTCGCCCAGGATGTAGTAGATATCTTCC
>JAJZSS010000476.1 GCA_021849525.1 Chloroflexota bacterium | reverse complement strand
CCAGCCGCTGGTACGCCCTTGTGTACGGGTTGTTTGCCGGCTTCAGCCTCAGCCTGCGCCTCGACCTGGCTGAGCCGCTGGCTTTTGCCCTGGTCGCCCTGGCGTTGCTGGCCAACCAGCGCCAGCGCCCGGTGTTGAGCTGGCTGTGCTACGCCCTGGCGCTTTTTGCCCGTGAGCTGACCGTGATTTTCGTCGCCGCCCAGCTCCTGGCAGATCTATTCCGGGGGCGCTGGCGCCAGGCTGTGGGATTGGCGGCTACTGCACTGCTGCCGTATGGCATATTTCAGCTCTGGCTGTGGCAGGTCTTTGGCCAGCCGGGGATTGGATCGGGTGGGGCGATGGCGACCGGCTTCGAATGGATCCCGTTTATGGGTCTGTGGCGGGTCGGCCTGGTGAGCTGGCGCTATTTACTGGCGATGCTGGTCGTCTTCGGGCCCAGTGTAATCCTGCCATCCATCTGGGGCTTCTGGCAGGGGCTGCTAAATTGGATAAAACATGACCGAAATGTGTTAGGATTGGGGTTATTCTTGAACGCGGTAGCAGTGATGATCATGCCGTTTTCCACTTTCCGGGAGACCGGCGGAATCATTCGCTACATCTGCGGGTTGGTGCTTTCCGTAATCCTGTATGCTGCTTTTACCGGGCGCAAGCGGGTGCTGAACTACAGCTTTTTCTGGCTGGTGTTGAATACCTTTTTGTTCTTGCGCTGATCGACCCAACACTGCCTGCCTCACAGCCAACACCAAACACTTAGATTCAGGGAGCTCATCATGTCGGATATCCAGAATTTCAGCCACAGGATGGTTGAGAATATTGAGCAAGTGATCGTCGGGAAACGCGCCACGGTGGAGCTGGCGGTGATCAGCCTGCTCTGCCAGGGTCATCTGTTGATCGAGGATGTGCCCGGCGTGGGCAAGACCATGCTGGCGCGCAGCCTGGCGCGCTCTTTGGGCCGCCATTTCAGCTGTCTTAAGTTGACGCAGTCTAGCATCCCCAGGTCTGTGAGCGGGGGGTCGAGCTTCAATCAGGTAACCCGCGAGTTCGAGTTTCGTCCCGGCCCGGTGATGGCCCAGATCGTGCTGGCGGATGAGATCAACCGCGCTACCCCCAAGACTCAGGCCGCTCTGCTGGAAGCGATGGAAGAACGCCAGGTGACGGTGGATGGGGTGACCCATATCCTGCCACGTCCCTTCATGGTCCTGGCAACCCAGAACCCCATCGAATATGAAGGCACATTTCCCCTGCCCGAAGCGCAGGTTGACCGCTTTTTGCTGCGCGTCCGCCTGGGTTACCCGAACACGGAAGACGAGATGCGAGTCCTCGACCGCCAGCAGTTCCGCCATCCTTTCGAGACCCTCGAGCCGGTGGTGCAGGTGGATGAGCTGCTCGCTGTGCAGGAGCAGGTGAAGAAAATCTATGTCTCCCCGGCGTTGAAGCGCTATATCGTCGATCTGGTGAACCAGACCCGCCAGCATGGTGAGGTCTACCTGGGCGCCAGCCCGCGCGGCAGCCTGGCATTGTTTCGCACTGCCCAGGCGCGGGCTGCCATCGACGGGCGCGAATACGTGCTCCCCGATGACCTGAAAGCCCTGGCGGTGCCTACCCTGGCCCACCGTGTGATCCTGGGACCCGGCGCCCGCTTGCGCGACCTGACAGCCGAGCAGGTGGTGGATGAGATCCTGAACAGCGTGCCCGTCCCCGGCGGCGACCCGCTGGGTAAGGCAGCCGTCCAGCCGGTTGCCAGCGAAGCGGCCTAGCGAATGCTGAGGCGCAGATGAATTTTGCCCAGCGCGTGGTGCTGCTCCTGTTCGCGGCCTGCCTGCTGGCAGGCATCCTCACCGGGCAGCAGCTTTACTACCGCCTGACCTATCTGTGGGGCCTGCTGTTCTTGTTCAGCTGGCTGATGTCCCGCCTGTCTCTGCGCGGCCTGCAGATCATCCGCCGCCCGCGCAGCCTGCGCTCCCAGGTGGGCCAGGTGTATGAAGAGCGCTTCGAGCTGTGCAACCCGGGACGCCTGCCGCGCCTGTGGATCGAGATCCGAGACGAATCCCCCATTCCAGCTTCCGCTGGCTCGCATGTGCTGACCCTGGTCGGCGGGCGCGAAAGCCGCACCTATATGGCCCGCACCCGCCTGAGCGAGCGCGGCGTGTTCCCGCTTGGCCCCACCGTGCTGGCTTCGGGCGATCTTTTCGGCCTGTTTCCAACCTCGCGTACTTTTGAGAGCCAGGAATCCCTGCTGGTCTATCCCATGCTGTTCGAAGTCAGCCATTTTCCCAGCCCGGCCGGGCTGCTGCCGGGAGGTGAGGCCCTGCGCCGGCGCACGGCCCAGATCACCTCCAATGCCTCCGGAGTGCGTGAGTATGCCCCTGGCGACCCCCTCAACCGCATTCACTGGCTGAGCACTGCCCGGCGCAACCGCCTGATGGTCAAGGAGTTTGAGCTGGACCCCCTGGCGGAAGTGTGGATCTTTGTCGATGGATTCCGGGTGGCGCACGCCTCCCTGCCGCGCCCAATGGAGGAAGTCGATCCGCGGGATATGTGGCGCAAGCGGGCGCCTTTCAAGCTGCCGCCCTCCACGATCGAATACGCGGTCAGTATTGCCGGGTCGCTGGCGCGCTACTATCTCCAGCTGGGGCGGGCGGTCGGGCTGGTCAGCGCCGGGAATACCGTTCACATCCTGCCCCAGAGCCAGCAAGTCGTCATTTACCTCGATGATGGGACCAGCTGCAGCAGCCATATTGTCCATAGTGGCACGGTCTATAGCACACATCCGCATCTGTGCATCAC
>JAJZSS010000475.1 GCA_021849525.1 Chloroflexota bacterium | reverse complement strand
AACACGATAAACCGATTGTTAAGGGTTTTGCGCCACGACACGATCGACCGTGTACTGGTAGCTCTATTTATTTATTACAACGCGATTTATGAAATGTTCGGGTATAACCCAAGGATTGCGACGTATTTTAACCCACCCGATTTCGACCCGATTGAGAAGTTCGTTGAATATTGCGATTATTTCGGCTTTGATGTCCTCCACGTATTGGGAAGTGTATGGGATATGTGGGTAGGGAATACGACATACGACCAGGGTTTCTTGAGTACGAACGATAATTGGGATGTCCAGGTTGATGACCAGTACGAGGACGATGACGAACTCCTGCGCACTGTCAGGATCAGCACACCAGGTGGTAACCTGCAGCACATTGAGAAGCATTCCCGCACATCCGAATACTTGATTGTGTCCGGAACACAAGAGTTCTTGATCAAGACGCCTCACGACTTTGAGCTACTGCGCCGGTATGCCCCTGCAGCCGATTGCATGGATACCAGCCTGATCCGCCGCGCCAGGCAGGCTACCGGCGATAAAGGCCTGGTTACTGCCAACACCCACGGCTCATTCAATATATTGGGGTTATTTCGAAAATTAGAAGATGTGTTGACTGACCCAATCCTGGATCCGGTTTTTTATCAGGAGATGGTAGATTATTTCTCACCACGCCTGGTTGTTAGGGCGAAAAAGATGCTCGAAGCCGGTGCAGATGTCATCGAAGTGGCCGCACATTGGACCGGTCAGGTGGGGCCGCGTATATTTTCAAAATATATTTTCGAAAATGAGAATCGACTGGTACGCGCTATCCATGAATTAGGTGGGCTGGTAATTTACCACAATTGTGGTGATGCTGCCCGTATCATGCGCTATTATAATGATTTGGAGATAGATTGTTGGGGTTATCTGACGCCCCCGCCCTATGCGGACGTCGTCCTTGAAGAGGCGCTGGCGACGCTGCGCCCTACGCTGACATTACGCGGCAACATTGACCAGGTGAATTTCTTAGTGACAGCGACACCTCAACAGGTACGTGAAAATGTACGTCAGGTGTTGGAGACAGTCAAGCCGCGAGGTAATTGGATCCTATCGACAACTGACTTTTGCTTCGATGGTACACCCTATTCGAATATTCGCGCTCTCGCTGAAGCCGGGATGGAATTTGGAAATTTCAATTAATTGAATAATACATGCTCGAGGCTCTTTTGGGCATATACTTATTAACGAAACAAGTATCCAGGCAGACTCATATCTTGCGTGTCCTATGCCTGGTAGGCTAACAGTATTTCCTGCTTTTATCTGCCTTTGTTTTAAAAAGCGTCAGGCATATGTCTAATTGCAGCATCTTGTTGATAATATCCATGCTGGAAAACAGACAAAATCTCAGGATATTACTTTCCCATCGACAATTTGCGGAGTACGGCCATCCGTTCCAGGGGCGAATTTCATTACCTCGATCACAAAGCCAACCATCTCTTCAGAGCCGAAATTCATCCAATGCGTCCCAGGTCGGATGCCTGAGCCGTGTTGGGCAGGCAAGATATCGTGATGGGCGAGATGTTCCTGAACGGGTTCGAGTTCATCCACATTGAAGCGGATATGGTGGATCCCGCCGCCTTTTTCTTTCAGGAAGTCAGCCCAGATGCTCCGACCTGTCATGGGTTGGATCAATTCCAGCTCGACTGGACCCAGCTCAGTAAATGCCATCCGTGCAGTGAAGTCGCCTGGTTCTGTATAATAAAAACGTTCAATATCGCTGCGTCCTTCGGGCGGCCAATCGATGATTCGAAATGGGCCAATGCCAAAAATTTCTGCCAGATGCTTTGTGGCGCGGTCGAGATCAGCGACCACCACCCCGATTTGTACGAACTTGTTAAATATTTCTTTGGGGGATTCGAACAGTTGGGATTCGCTCATTGGAGGCTCCTTTTGTCAACAGTTACCAGTTAACTGTAGTATAATTTTATCACTAAATTGATCGTATGAATTAAGTTTTGCCACCCATCTCCGTCTCTCTGTATTATGCATTGAGGAGCATTTCTATGGATCCAGCTGTTGAAATACATTTGCCCCTACCCAAGGATCAGGCTCTAAACTTGTACCGCACGATGCTACTAATCCGTTATTGCGAAGAGCAATTGGTTAAAAGTTATGCGCGGGGAGAGATCCCTGGAGGAATGCACACCTATATTGGTGAGGAAGCTGTGGCTGCTGGTGTTTGCGCCAACCTGCGCCATGATGACGCTGTATTCAGCACACACCGCGGGCATGGGCACGCCCTGGCAAAAGGCATGTCGCCTGAAAAGCTCATCGCTGAAGTTCTGGGTAAAGCCACAGGTTCCAGTGCTGGGCGGGGTGGAAGCATGCATCTTTTTGCTCCTGAAGCAGGTTTCTATGGCACCTCTGGTATCGTCGGGCCGAGTATTCTGCTTGCCAGCGGAGCTGGATACGCTGCCAAGCTTGCTGGAAATGACCGGGTGGGGGTTGCCTTCTTCGGGGATGGCGGTAGCAATAATGGCGCTTTTCATGAAGGAATCAATATGGCAACTGCCTGGCAGCTGCCGGTGATCTTTGTCTGCGAAAACAATATTTATGCCACTGAAGTTGCCTTCAGCAATGCAAGCAAGATAAACGATATAGCGGGGCGGGCTGCGGGTTATGGATTCCCCGGCGTCGTAGTGGATGGAAACGATGTGCTGGCGGTTTACTTGGCAGCTAATGCAGCCGTACAGCGAGCTCGGGCTGGGGAAGGCCCAACCCTGCTGGAATGCAAGACTTACCGGACTCGTGCCCACTCTGAG
>JAJZSS010000474.1:1382-2796 GCA_021849525.1 Chloroflexota bacterium | reverse complement strand
CCTGGCTGCGCTGCTGGGATTAAGCAGCCTGGACCAAACAAGTAAACAGGGTAGTAAAAAATAGATAATCAGGTACAAATTTTCGTGGAGTTGGACACATGGCAGACATTAACCTGCCCCCGCAAGAGAACGCACAGGAAAATATGAGATCCGAGGAAGTCTCCGGAGGCGAAGGTCCACAGCCGGTGTGGACCTATCGGGGTTACAAACTCCGCGCCAGTGAATTTACCACCGCCATGGTGCACCAGTTCCGGGCAGAAGTGCAGCGGGCTAACGTCTGGCGGCAGCGCCTGGATATGACGACCAACTGGGCTGTGGTTACCACCGGTGCAGTGATTTCGATTGCCTTTACAGGCGAAGGCGCTCCCCACCTGGTCATCATCCTGAACCTGGTGCTGGTATCATTATTCTTAAGTATAGAATCGCGGCGCTATCGCTATTTTGAGCTGTGGAGCTATCGCATCCGCCTGATGGAGACAGACTTTTTTGCAGCGATGCTGGTGCCGCCTTTCCATCCATCTGCCGATTGGGCCGAGTCACTGGCTGAAAACTTACTCCACCCGCATTTTCCAATCTCTTTTGTCGAAGCCCTTGGCCGCCGCTTACGCCGTAACTACCTGTGGATTTATGCCGTGATTTATCTGGCCTGGTTTGCCAAGCTCTGGTTGCAGCCCACCACGGCAATCAACTGGGCGCATGTCGTCCGGCGGGCCTCCGTGGGAGGTCTGGGCGGAGAGATCATCATGGGCTCGATGATTGGCGCAGGCGTCTTTTTGCTGCTGTTCGCCCTGATCACAATCCGGTTGCAGGAAGCCTCCGGGGAAGTATTACCCCGCTATGAAGGTCTGCCCGAACAGGTGCTCTCCGTATTCGGCAAAAGCGAGGATCCCCACCCAATTGAGCATGCCTGGTATCGCAAAGCCCGCCGCCGCCGCCAGTTCATCACCCTGATCATCACCGATTATGCTGAGGCGGTCTCCGCCCGGATCATCAAAGATATGGCCCGCGGAGTGACCGCAATCCCAGGCAAAGGTATGTACACCGGCAAAGAACATCAAATCCTGATGGTTGCTCTGACCACCACCGAAATCCCACATCTGAAGGAACTGGTCCGCCTGGTAGATGAGAATGCCTTTGTAATTGTCTCCCCCGCCCAGGAAATATTAGGGCGCGGATTCTTACCCCTGGAAGAGATCCAGTATTAACCGTGGCACGAGGAAAGCGTATGAAAACTCTGATTAAAGGTGGTACGCTGGTCACTGCGGCTGAGACCTTTGCTGCCGATATCTTGATCGAAGGCGAAAAAATCATCCAGCTTGGCGCCGACCTGGAGGACCCGGATGCCCGGGTGATCTCTGCCGCCGGCAAGCTGGTTTTGCCGGGAGGCGTCGACGCCCATACCCATTTCGACCTG
>JAJZSS010000474.1:0-1372 GCA_021849525.1 Chloroflexota bacterium | reverse complement strand
CGACCTGCCCATGTTCGGCACCGTTTCCAGCGATGACCACTACACCGGGCATAAAGCTGCTGCATTTGGCGGTACGACCACCGTCATCGATTTTGTCTCTCATGATCTGCCCACATTGCGCGGCTCGGTCGAAGCCTGGCATGACAAAGCCGATGCCAAAGCTGCGATCGATTTTAGCTTTCACATGAACATCACCCGGTTGACGCCGGAAATTGAAGCCGAAATCCCTGTGCTGGCGGAATTGGGGATCACCAGCCTGAAAGTTTTTACCGCATATAACAACCGCCTGCGCCTGCGCGACGATGAAATTTTTCGAGTGATGCGCATCGCTAAAGAGCACGACATCCTGACCCTGGTGCATGCAGAAAATGGGGATATGATTGAGCTGCTGATCTCCGAAGCGCTGCAGGCGGGGCGCACCAGCCAGGAATGGCATGCTCGTACCCGCCCGGCCTGGGGCGCGGTTGAAGCCAGCCTGCGCAGTGCAGCCCTGGCTGCCCAGGCAGGCGCGCCGCTGTATATCGTCCACATGAATGCAGGCGGCGAAGTGGATATGCTGGAATACGCCCGCCAGCAGGGTCTTCCCGTCATGGGCGAGACCTGCCCGCAATACCTGTTCTTCTCCATCGAGAATTTACAGCGCGAGGATGGGGCAAAATGGGTTTGTTCGCCGCCTATGCGCAGCGCAGCGGATAATGCCCGCCTGTGGAAAGGCTTGCAAAGTGGGGCAATCCAGGTCATCGCCACGGATCACTGCACATTCTTCTTCGGTGGGACCACCCCGATCCTGTATGAAGGCCAGCCGGTGGCAATTCCCGGCAAGGAGCTGGGCCAGGGCGATTTCACTCGCATTCCCAACGGATTGCCCGGCGTTGGGGATCGGATGGTGGTGCTGTGGACTTATGGCGTACGCTCCGGGCGCCTGACTCCCAACCAGTTCGTGGCATTAAACTGCACCAATCCGGCAAAGATCTTCGGCCTTTACCCGCAAAAGGGGACTCTGATTCCCGGGGCGGATGCCGATATCGCGATTTGGGATCCCGAGCACCGCCTCACCTATGGGACCGCTTACGCTCAACATCGCACAGACTACAATCTTTATGAAGGGTGGGAATTGGTTGGTTACCCGGAAAAAGTATTCTTGCGCGGCAATTTGACCGTTGAGGATGGCGAGTGGCGCGGCCGAGCCGGTATGGGGCGCTATTTATACCGTCAGGGAGTCACCGTTCTCTAGTGGGAGAATCAGAGGATCATCCGTCTCATGGCTCAACGCCTGCTTTCCTGGTTCTCAGCCGGCGCGGTTTCCGCGTGACCGGCTTGTCCTGGATCGCGATTCTCCTGGTGGCCACCCTATTATCTGCCTGCCGTGAGA
>JAJZSS010000473.1 GCA_021849525.1 Chloroflexota bacterium | reverse complement strand
AAGGGCGGCACATCCACGCCATCCACCAGAACCTGCCCGGCGGAGGCATCGTATGTGCGGTTGACCAACCTGACCAGGGTCGTCTTCCCGGCTCCGGTCTGCCCGACCAGGGCAAGGGTCTCTCCGGGTTCTACTTTAAAGCTGATATCTTCCAGAACACATTGACCGTCTGGATAGCTGAAGCTGACATTCCGAAATTCGATCGCCCCATGCATCGACCCGCTGTAGCCAGATTGGTTCTGGTCCAGGTTATTTTCGCGATTGATGAGCTCAAGGATACGCCGAGCACCAGCCATCCCCAGGGATACCTGAGAATAAGCAAAGAGTGAGACAAATGTCGGGAAGTCAAACAGTTGGAGCAATCCAAAATACGCCACCACATCTCCCACCGTGAGCAGCCCTTGCCTGAAAAGCAGCAAGGCGTGAAACAAACCACCTGCCTGAGCCAGACCCAGGAAGAGCAGAGGTAAAAAGCGCGCTTCTACATCGCCCTGTTTGACAGAAGCATCGCGAAAGCGGCGGGCATTTTGGTTAAACAGCTCCACTTCGCTCTCTTCTTGAGCCATCCCCTTGACCGTCTCAATGCCATCCAATGCTTCCGCCAGGCGTGTATTTAATTCACCGAAAAATTGGCGCACTTTGCGGGTAATAGGATTTAACTCGCCAAGGTACTGCCATAAAGCCAGGAAGTAGGCAATGATAAAAAGCGCCGGAACCAGCACCAGGCCGGGATGATAACGCGGCGCCACAATCAATGGCATAAACAAGAACCAGGCTGAGCCTACAACCAGGTTAATCCCTGGGCTAAAGAGTAAATTGATCTCACGCACATCGTTCGTGGCCCGCGCCATGGTATCGCCCACCGGCTGCAGGCTGTGAAAAGTCATGCTTTTACCCAGCAGGGATGTGTACAGCTCGTCGCGGATATCGCGTTCCAACCGCTGACCCATGACTTCGGCGCTAAAATTGCGCACAAACTGCAGGCCGCCGCGCAAGATTTGGGTGCCACCGATCCATAGCGCAGTTGGTAACAACACACTCGCATCAGGCGGTGTCTTTAGAATTGCATTAAATGCCTGCCCCAGGAATATTGGAACCAGGGCTGCCAGGGCCGCGTTACCGTCAGCTCCCAAGAAGGTGAGCAAGACCAGATATCCGTGTTGTCCGATATGTGAAAGGATCCAGATCAGTGGGGTACGGCGGTTGTACTGGCGGCGCTGTGGCAGGCTGAATTCAGAGAGGATGGCAGGTGCAGCCATAAGGGATTATTCCGTTTCATCCGAGAAGCGTAGGGTGGCGGCTACCTGATAAGGCCCAAACCTGGGAAGTTTCTCAGGATTCACACTCCGCATGCGCCCATTGCGCGGAGTGACTTTGTATGTTCCGCCGTTGCGGTGCAAAAGTGGAATGGTGCGCTTTCGGCGACCAAAGGAGCGGCGCATTCGAATCGAATATTGGCGAAAGTTTTCTTGCTCGTCTGGAAACTCGCGAAACAGGGATTCGAAGGCAGCGATGAATTCTTCACGATAAGTATCCGTAACCTGGTCCAGGTTACTGATCACCCAGCAGCGGTCTTCATACTCCCAATAGTGTGCCAGTCCCAGAAATTTCCCCTGCCTGTCCAGGTATGGGAAGAATGGGAAAGCCCGGCAGGTGATTGCGCGAAAACTACGCTGGCAAAAATGATGTCCCTGACAGGCGATCATCTGCATTCCAGCCGGCAGCTCAGCGTGCAGCTGCAATTTCAGGTTCGGATCATCCGGCTCCCAGAGATGCCACAAATCTGTATTCTTGTGCAAATAATCCCACTCAGCGTCATAGGCGGTCGGGATGGCATGGTCCAGATCACAACAGAACGGGACGCCCCGGGAATTATGAGGAGCGCATTTCATCCCGCAGTCCAGGGAGGTTACCGGAGATCCAAATTGTTGGTAAAGCTGATGAAAAAACTCGGGGTTGGACGCTGACATGCAGGTAAGGATACCATAAATATCCTCTGTCAGATAATCCGAGTATAATTTCTTGAAATGATCCGTAACCGTTACAGGCGCATCGTGTGGTTCTTTGCCAGAATTATCTCCGGGATTATCCTATGGGACTTAATCTTACCGCGCCTTGGGCTACGGGGCTGGTCGCGGCGAACACGACCAGACCGGTTACACCATATTGCCAGCGCCTACCGGCAGCTCGCTGTGGAAATGGGTGGCGTTTTGATCAAAGTCGGGCAATTTCTATCTGCTCGGGTCGATGTCCTCCCGCCAGAAATCACCAACGAGTTATCCGGATTACAGGACGAAGTCCCACCGATCAGTTTTACGATCATCCAAAAAGTGGCTGAAGCCGCGTATGGCTGCCCGTTGAATGATAAATTCAGCGAATTTGAACCACAGCCCATGGCGGCTGCTTCCCTGGGACAGGTCCACCGGGCCCGCCTTAATCTACTCTCAATTTCTCCCACAGATTCTCCAGATGGCGATCCCCCGCTCAGAGAGGTCGTGGTTAAAATCCAACGCCCACAGATCGAACAGATTATCCAAACCGACCTGGCTGCTCTGAACACTGTGGGTCGCTGGCTGCAGCGGTACCGGCCCATCCGCCAGCGGGCCGATGTTTCTGCCCTGTTGGCTGAATTCAGCGAGACGCTCTACCAGGAAATTGATTATCTGAATGAAGGGCGCAATGCTGAAACTTTTCAGGCCAATTTCTCAGGTTATCCCGGTGTCCAGGTACCCCGGGTGATCTGGAGTCACACCACCCGTACCACCCTGACCCTGGAAGATGTATCCGGGATAAAGATTACAG
>JAJZSS010000472.1 GCA_021849525.1 Chloroflexota bacterium | reverse complement strand
GACAGAATCGCTAGCCCTGTGGGGGTATGCATGCCCGGCGGATAAATTCTCCCCTCCAGGCATGCTGTCTCCCAGGCTCGACATTGTTTAAATCAGCAGCCGCATGTTCACTGAAACTCTCACCTCAGGTCTTGGACTGATTGTCGCCGGCATCCTGCTCCTGGCAGTGGTTGCAGGTCTGGTCCATCTGGCGCGCCGCCAGCCGGGCCCTGCGGCGGTTGACTCCGCGCCTGAGGTAAAGAATCATCCACATGCCAGCGAGATAACCGGTGGAACCAATCACCTGCCGGAAGCCGTTCTGGTTATCAGGCCAGGGGGAAAAATCGATCAGCTAAATGAAGCAGCCCGGCTGTGGTTCCGGGAGAATGAAGCGCAGCCCAATTTAGAACGCCTGGCGGGGCATACCCATCCAGCCGAGGCATTCCTGGGTTTGTGCGCGGTTCCCGGGCAAGCGCAGTTCACTCTGGATGGGCGATTGTTGCTGGGGACTTCCTATTCGCTGCTCCAGGCAGGCCAACCCATGGTGCTGGTCAGTCTACGCCAGGCCCAGAGTGTGCTTATGGATGGGTCGGCGCAGCCTGCGGATCAAATTCGGCTTTGGGAGGAGCTCACCCGCAAGCTCAACGCCAGCCTGGATTTGCTGCCGACCCTGGCTGCAATCCTGGAATGTGTCGAGCAATTAATTCCGGCGGATCTGGCTCAGATCAGCCTGTGGGATGCAGCAGCTCAGCGCCTCACGCTGTATCGATTTTTGGGTTCACCGGGTGTCGATCGGCGCCTGGAAAAGGCGCCAACCCATACCTGGATTGGGTCAGGGTTTGCCAGTCAGATTGTGGAGACCCGCCAGGTCGTTTGGATAAATGATCTGCAAGCCAACCAGGAGACCCCAACCTTACCGGCAGGCGCCATGCTCCAGTTTCGCTCCTATCTGGGCACGCCAGTTCTGGACGGCGATATATTTCTAGGAACGATCGAATTGATCGCTGTGAAGCCGGAGAGCTTCCAGGTCGAGCAGCGCGATGCCCTGGTCTTTATTTCTGGTCTGGCTGCTCAGGCAATTCAAAATTCCTTCCATTTCAATGCCGAGCGCACCCTTGCCGCCGAGTTACGGGGGCTGACCGACCTGACCCAGGCATTGCGAGAGGTGAGTGATCCGGAAATTTTGTTCAGCCGCCTGGCAGAAAGCATTTACCCGCTCCTGGATGTCGAGATCATGGGATTCTGGTTGTATGATGAAGGGCGGCGCCAGCTGTATGGGCAAAATCCCTTCTATGGTTTGCCTCCCAACGTGGTGGACTGGCGCAGGCTGGCAGTCCTACCCGACAGCGCAGCCGAGGAGCTTATCAGCCGTGGTGAGCTGATCAGCTCAGACCAGCCCGCCCTGGACCCTCGCCTGGAGGCTTTAGGATTGCAGCCGATTGCCCAGGCTGCTGCCATTCGTCACATGATCCTGGCGCCGCTGGCTTCTGCCGGCCGGGTGGTTGGCTATCTCCAGGCTGCCAACCCGCACTCCGGGTTGAAATTCGATGAAGCCAGCGTACACCGCCTGGTTCAAATCGCCGCCCAGGTTTCTCCGATCATCGATAATGCTTACCTGGTGCAGGATGCGCACCGCCGGGTGCAGCGGGCTGAGACCTTACGCCGTATTGCCAGCCTGACCAGTTCAACCGCTACCCTGGACGAGATCCTCAAGTACTCGATGCTCGATTTAGCCCGCTTGCTGCAGGCGGATGCCGGGGCGATCCTGTTGCGTGACGCAGAGAGCGGCGAATTAAGGCCGCACCAGGTTTCATTATTTGGCATCGAAGCTGAGCAGGTGGACAAATTGAGCAGCCAATTGATCTCGGTTGCTGAATTTTCGCACACGGTGACCGGCTCACTCCATGCCTTGCTTTCCAGCGATCTGGAGCAAGAGACTCTACTCCCCCTGTATCGTGCGCTGGTCGGTGAGCTGGGCCTGCACTCGGGGTTGATCGTTCCACTGGTCACGCGCGAGCGCGGGGCCGGTGAGCTGTTGATTGCCAGCCGCCAGCTGGATTTCTATGATCGCAACGATGAACGCTCGGCGCTGACTGCAGCCGGACAATTAGCCTCTGCCATCGAGCGGGCAGCGCTCTATTCTCAGACGGATAAGAATCTGCGCCAGAAGGTAGATCAGCTTACCGCCCTGACCCAGGAAAATACTCGCTTGCTGGCTGAAACGCGCAGCCTCACTCAGGATCTGGAGAAAAGAGTGGCGCTGCGCACTACCGAGCTGGCTGCAGAACACCAACGGACCGAGACCCTGCTGCGCATCATCACCGAGCTTTCTGCCAGCCTGGATCTCGACCAGGTGCTGCAGCGCACCCTCAAAGTATTGAATGAATTTATTGGCGCCCAAAAGCTGAGCATCTGGCTTTCCTCCGCGGGTCAAACCGGTTTTCGCCGTTTGGCGACCCTGGATGGCGACCGGCCGCTGATCACCACCCTGGATCAGGAGCAAGCTCTGGCAGAACAAGTGGTTCATGGGCGTGCCGCTCTGTGTCTGGATGACCTGGCGGTAGATGAATCTGACTTATGGTCGCCTTACGTTACCGGCAGCGTTCTGGCGGTGCCGGTGAGAATTGGGGCTGAAATTCTGGGCGTATTGCAGGCCATAAGTGACCAGGCAGGCTATTTCACCCCCGGGCACCGCGAGCTGGCTCAGGCGGCTGCCAATCAGATTGCCGTTGCCGCCAACAACGCCGAGCTGTACAGCCTGATCCGCGACCAGGCGGAAGGGTTGGGAGGGATGTTGCGTGACCAGCAGATTGCCACCAGCCG
>JAJZSS010000471.1 GCA_021849525.1 Chloroflexota bacterium | reverse complement strand
TCGGCCCGCGCCTGCCGCAGGATCGGGTGATCACCGCCTACCGCGACCACGGCGTGGCGATTAACTGCGGCATCGACCCGAAATACGTCCTGGCGGAGCTGCTGGGCAAAGCGACCGGCACCTCGAAAGGCAAGGGCGGATCGATGCACATGGCCGATGTGGAAAAGAATTTCTGGGGCGGGCATGCCGTGGTTGGCGCTCACCTGCCTATCGCTGCCGGTTTGGCCCTGGGCGACCAGTACGCCGGGACTGATGGCGTGACCATCTGCATGTTTGGTGATGGGGCAACCAATATCGGCTACTTCCACGAAGCACTGAACCTGTCGAAAGTCTGGAACCTGCCGGTGCTGTGGGTGTGCGAGAACAACCAGTACGGCATGGGCACCTCTGTTGACCGGGCCTCGGCAGTCTCGGAAATTCGCCAGAAGGCTGAAGGCTATGGCATGCCCAACAGCCGCGTGGACGGGATGGATGTTCTGGCAGTTTATGACGCCTCCAAGGAAATCCTTGCGAAAGTCCGCGCCGGCGAGGGCTCATATTTGCTGGAAGCTGTCACGTATCGCTTCCGCGGGCACGCGATGGGCGATCCCGAGCGCTACCGCAAGCCGGAAGAAATCAAACGCTGGCAGGAAAATGATCCGATCGGCATCTACCGGGCGAAATTGATTGAAAAGGGCAAAGCCACGGATGCCGAACTGGATGTCATTGACCAGCAGGTGGAGCAGGAAGTCGCTGCAGCGACCCAGTTCGCCGAGAACAGCCCCGAGCCGGAACCCGCCGCGCTCTACGAAAATATCTACGCCGACAATTGAAACCACGGCGCTAACGAAGAGGGAAAGAAACATGGCCAGAATTACAATGCGTGAAGCGATTTCCCAGGCTTTATGGGAAGAAATGGAACGCGACCCCAAAGTTTTTATTATGGGGGAGGAAGTGGGCGTATGGGGTGGAACCTACGCCGTAACCAAGGGCTTTTATGATCATTTCGGCGAGAAGCGGGTGAAGGATACTCCTATTTCAGAAGCCGCGATCATCGGTGGGGCAATTGGGGCAGCCCTCACCGGCTTGCGCCCGGTCGCCGAGCTGATGACGATCAACTTTGCTTTTTCGGCTTTCGATCATATCGTCAATGAAGCCGCCAAGCTGCATTATATGTTCGGCGGGCAGTTTGTCCTGCCGATGGTGATCCGCACAGTGGGCGGTGGTGGGCGCCAGCTGGGCGCCACCCACTCCCAGACTCCAGATGCAATTTTCGCTCATTTTCCCGGCTTGAAAGTCGTTGCCCCGGGTACACCCGAAGATGCCAAGGGCTTGCTTAAATCGGCCATTCGTTCGAATGATCCGATTTTATTTATTGAGCATGCCACCCTGTACCAGGTGCGCGGCGAGGTCCCTGATGGCGACTACACAACGCCCATCGGCGTCTCGAAAGTTCAGCGCCCCGGGAAAGATGTGACGATTGTTACCTACAGCAAGATGCTGGAAATTTCTACCAAAGCCGCCGATCAGCTGGCGAAAGAGGGCATCGAAGCCGAGATCGTCGATCTGCGCTCACTGCGCCCCCTGGATATGGGTCCCGTGCTGGAATCCTTCAAAAAGACCAATCGCGCTGTGGTCGTTGAAGAGGGTTGGCGTTCGTATGGCGTTGGTTCTGAAGTCGTTTCCCGCATTTACGAAGAAGCCTTTGATTACGTAGACGCTCCCATCCAGCGCGTTGCCCAGAAAGAAGTCCCCCTGCCGTACAACCGCACGCTGGAACAAAGCGCCCTGCCCCAGGTCGAGGATGTGATCCGGGCGGTAAAGGAGGTATTGTAATGGCCGAGATCGTCAACATGCCCAAATTGGGCTTTGATATGGCGGAAGGCACCCTGGTGCGCTGGGTGGTCCCCGAAGGCGGTGAAATCACCAAGGGCAGTGTCCTGGCGGAGATCGAAACGGATAAAGCCACCGTTGAAGTCGAATCGGCTTTTAGCGGCGTTGTACTGCGCCATTTGATCCAGGAAGGCACGCCGATACCGGTCGGCGATCCCATCGCGGTAATTGGTGAGCAAGGTGAGAAAGTCGATCTGGCCAGCCTGGGCGCCGGTGCGCCGGCGGCCGAGGCTCCTGCACCAAAACCGGCTGAAGCGCCCGCTGCGCCCGAACCGGTGCCTGCCTCAGCCCCGGCTCCAGCCGCCCCGGTGGAGGCTGCCCCGGCCGCCGAGGCGATTCCGGGTCTGCCAGCTGGCGTGCGCGCTTCACCCCTGGCGCGGCGCATGGCCGAAGACCGCGGCATCGACCTGCTGGCCGTTAAAGGCAGCGGTCCGCAGGGCCGGATCATTAAACAGGATATTGAGAGCTTCCAGGCTCAGCCTGCCAGCGCCGCCATCTCCTCTCCGGCGCCAGCCGCCCCAGCAGCTCCAGCAAAGCCCGCTGCTCCGCAGCCAGTCTTCAGCCCGGTAGGACCCCCTCCGCCCGACGAAAAAATTGCTCTCACCCGCCTGCGGGCGGCAATTGGGCGCCGTATGGTCGATGCCAAAGTCCAGGTCCCACATTTCTATGTCACTCATGAATACGACATGGCGCCGGTGATGGAAATGCGCAAGCAGATCAATGCTCTCCTGCCCGAAGGCGAAAAGCTTTCGGTGAATGACTTTGTGGTCAAAGCGGTTGCCCTGGCTTTGCGCCAGTTCTCCAATCTCAATGCCAGCCTGAGCGGCGATTCGGTTATCCGCCACGGGCAGGTGAATGTGGGCGTTGCCGTGGCGGTCGAGGGAGGCCTGCTCACCGTGGTGTGCAGGGATACCGATGGCCACCATCTGCGCCGGATCC
>JAJZSS010000470.1 GCA_021849525.1 Chloroflexota bacterium | reverse complement strand
AGCATCGCTGAGACGGGCGGCGAGATCGACCATGCGCTGGGTGGCGCGGCGGTTGAGCTCGGGATAGGCGGGATCGAGGATCATGACAGCAGCTCCTGGAGAGTAATCGGTCAAGATTAATTGTAATCCAAACGGCCAGCAGCGATCGTCGAGCCAGACAGCCACCCCAGGTGAATTGCTGCTGCGCATGCACCGCAGGCAGCCTCCTCCCCCCGGGTTAAGCATTGTCAGGCGCTGGATTCTGCGGGTGGATTGACCGTGTACTCAAGCCAGACAATGCCGCTGGGAAAAACTTGATGCGAAGTCAAGGTGAGCCTGTGCTGCACTGCCGGGGTTGGGAGCAGCGGGCGCCCGCCACCCAGGAGCACCGGCACAATGGCCGGCTCCACGGTGTCGACACAGCCCAAAGCCAGCAGGCTTTGGAAGAGCTCGCCGCCGCCGAACAACCAGATATCCTTTCCGGGGAGGGAACGCATCTGCTGCAGAAGGGATTGGGCATCCCGGGATACGACCGTGACCTGGGGATGATCTTCCTGGCGCAGGGTATGCGAGAAGACCAGAACGGTCTTGCCCCAGAAACCGGCGGCGTCTTTCACCAACCCCTCGTAGGTGAGGCGCCCCATGAGCAGGGTGTCGAACTGGTCAAACAACGCACCGAAGTCTATGGCCGGTTCGTCGACAATCCATCCAGTTTTGCCATCCAGGTCGGCGATATAGGCGTCTAAACTACACGCAACCTGGTATCGGATTCTACGCATATCAACCTCCCATTTGACTGGTTTCTACGGATAATATCTCTCAGAGACACTCGCCAGCAGACTCATTCAGGTTGGCGCCTGAAGAGGACAACCTTGCCGAGACACAATAACAATACAACCGGGTGGTTAATTTTGTTCAAGCAGCCAGTATACAGGGTGGAGATATACCTGATCAGGTTTTACATCAAGATCGGAAATGGACACTGCGGTTTTCCGGATAAGTAACCCGATCCTGTCGGACTGGGAGGTTATAATCCCGACGTGCTCAGAAAACATAAAACCTGATCAATTTTTCCAAACCAGATCGGTAATGGACCCTACAGGTTTCGGTATGGCTTTACCGATCCTGTCTGCCTGGAAGGATTGTATCCCGACCCATTCAGAAAACCTTAAAACCTGTAGGGTCTTTTCCTCGCTCCATGGCAAGACCGTACAGGTTTTAAGGCAATCTGAAACGGCGGTAGGCTGGCGCTGGAAGGTCACATGGATGCCCAGGCGGCATGTGGAAACCTGTACGGTCGTCATTAACCAAGCGTTATCGAAGAAGAATGTAAAAATCCGGAGGCTGAAGTGACCAACCTACGTAAGCCGAGCAAACCCACCGGCTGGCGGCAGGCATGAACCGCGACACCCGTTACCAGGGCGCCATCGTCCAGGAGAATAAACTGCTGCTGATCAAAGCCATCGATCACCAGGATGGGGAATTGTTCTGGCTGATCCCCGGCGGTGGGCGCGAGGCCGGGGAGAGCGAGGAGGAGTGCATCCGGCGCGAGATGCGGGAGGAGACGCACCTGGAGGTGGCGGTGGAGCGGCTGCTGCTGGAGATGCCAGCCTTCCCGGAGGACCAGACCTACCAGCGCTACAAGACCTACCTGTGCCGGGTGGTGGGCGGGGAGGCAAGCCCCGGCTTCGAGCCGGAGGATGAATTGGCGCCGCTCTCTACGATGCTGGAGATCGGCTGGTTCGATCTGGGGGAGCTGGAGAGCTGGGACCCGCTGCTGGTGAGCACGCCGTATACGTACCCGCAGGCGCTGCGGATTCGGGAGGCGCTGCAAAATGGATAACATCTTTCACCACCGGCGTTCGATCCGGCTGAAAGGGGTTGATTACACCCAGGCAGGGGCTTACTTCATTCCCCTGTGTACCTGGCAGCGCGAGTGCCTGTTTGGCGAGGTGGTGAAGGGCGAAATGCACCTGAACCAGACCGGGAGAATCGTACAGGACGCCTGGCAGCAGCTTGCCGATCAATTTCAGCAAATCCGGCTGGACGCAACCTGCGTCATGCCCAACCATGTCCATGGGATTATAGTGATTTCATCAGGTGTAGGGGCGACCCGTCTGGATCAATTGGAAAATGAGGCTGGCAACAGGTATCCGGGGAATCAGTTCTCTTCTGGTTATCCAGGGTCGCCCCGGCCAACCCGAAACCCGGACCGCGCCGTCCCCAACCCCCGTCCGAAAGGTCCCCCACCCGGATCGATCGGTGCGATGATCGGGCAATTCAAATCGCATGCCACGCGGCGGATATGGAAGCTGCCAGGATTCGAGCAGGCGACCATCTGGCAGCGCAATTATTATGAGCATATCATCCGCAGTGATCACGAATGGGACCAGATCGTTCGGTATATTCAGGGGAATCCGGCGCAGTGGGTGGAGGATCAGTTGCATCCGGAATAGGGGATGAAATGATAAAGGGTATCCGGGTCATCGGGTCGGGACGAGATCAAGGATTGAACCGAGAGGAGTAGAGTTCTGTCGGGTCCGGGGCGACCCTATCGGGCAGGATTGGATGATGGATAGGCCTGGGCGGGCCATGGATTGCAGACCGCGGCCCGTTCCGGGTCCGGGGCGACCCTATCGGACAGGATTGGATGATGGATAGGCCTGGGCGGGTCGCCCCTACGAAGGAGGTTCCAAAAAATAATCTTCCATCCTGCGTTCTCAGGTTAGATTCATCTTGATCCTGTAAAATAAACAAGAGCCAGGCTCAGGCGGCGGCGGTTGAAAAATTTCAGCAGAAGCTCAGCCAGGACCTGGCAACAAGCGAGCTAAAA
>JAJZSS010000469.1 GCA_021849525.1 Chloroflexota bacterium | reverse complement strand
ACCCCTACCGGTACGGACCCTACTAATCCTGGGTCGATCGTGGCCAGGAGCTCATAATTGTTCCCAGGGCCGAGACGTAGGGGCGATTTGGTGAATACCTGGGCTGTAGAACCTGCCGGGAAGGCGTTAAAGCGCACCGGTGGCTCGACCGCCACCATCATCAGCCCATTTGCCACCAACGGCTCTACCAATAAACTACTTTCGTTCCAAATACCTTCAAGTGAAGGTTGTACTACTGATCGTATTGTGTCTCCGTCTTGAATTCCAACGTTGGTGTCACTGGTGATACTCGTGCCTGTACAGCGATTAAAATTACAAGTTGTATTATTTACAACATTGCCATTGACCACCATTGTTGGCGAGCCCCCACTATCCAATGACACTGCATTTGTTGCACCCAGGGTGTTTTTTATAAAGTTTCCCAACTGAGGTAAAGTTAGACCAATTGAAGTTCCAGGATGAAAGCCATCAACAACGATGAAGTAAATATAGGAATCATCATATGCAACGGCTGTTCGTGCGTTCCTGACCACAGGATCGCCACCACCCGGAAATGTCTGAACGATTCCATTAATCAAGAAATTTTTATCTGCACCGATCGCTGCGTAGCTGTTTGTCCAAGGATATTTTGGATGACCACAACTTGCGCTTAGTTCTTGGTTTATTCCAATGTTAGCCCCTACCTCAACACTAGCCAATAATTTCGTGACAGGCGAACCCTCAGCTGATAAAACAATATGATCAAATGGAATTAAGATTCCACCACTCGAATTTGGGATGATTTCTTTAACAATACCTCGCACATAGTTAATTCCATCGTTAGGAATGATCGCCAGTGGCCGAATCAACTCCACCAGAACATCGACTCTTGGAGTTGTTGTTGTGGGAGTACGGGCAGCGTATTGAGGGGTATAAATGACAATTTGATCCTTGGCCGGTAAACTATTTATGGCATGAAACTTCTGGTCTGTGTTTATATCTAAATAAGTAATCCGTTGCTTATCAGCTGGATAATAAACACATTGACTTACAAATGCCTCGCGATTAAGCGTCCAAAAAAATCCGCTGATACTTTCATTCACAAAGGCTCGTTTTGCTGTCCAGGTTGAATGAATTTGACCACTCCAGGGCATACCATCTGGGTCGAAGAAAAATCCATTAATTGCTACAGCAACTTTATTTTTACTTCCCCACTCCTTATTCCAATAATTTACAGCTCCATCATATCTAGTAAACATTCCTTTCACTGTCTCACGAGCTCCATCCGCAATATACCCAGAACCTATACTGCTCTCCAAAGTAACCGCAAGGTTATCACGGTCAAGCCTGGCCACAAAAACATTAACTGGGTCTGGTAAATTAAATACGCGATATTCTATCCCCTCAGTCCCAGGTACTGCAGGGTCCCAATCGACTGTCTGGGCAAGAGCATCCCAGCTAGAAAATGGTACAAACAAGCTCGCCAGGATTGCCAGGATGAATACAATGCGGGTGGGTCGAAGCAGTCTCATCTATACCTTCCTCTTCTCGAAATTCAAATCGCAGGGTGCGAGAATGAAGACTATAATAGTCGCTATTATAGCCAGCCTTTTGATTGTAGCAACCTTGAGCTTGAGTAGCATTGCAAAACCCATGCCGTTTTTGGCATGCTCGGCGGAGAGAACATGAGCTATTCGCGCCTCGTCATTAAAATCGGCACCTCCACCATCACCTCCGGCACGCCGCGCATCTCACCGCCCCGCCTGATCGACCTGATCCGCCAGATGGCCGGGCTGCACGCCGCCGGCTGTGAGTTGATGGTGGTCTCCTCCGGCGCCATCGCCGCCGGGCGTGAGGGCCTGGGCTTTCCCCAGCTTCCCAAAGACATCCCCGCCAAGCAGATGCTGGCAGCCGTGGGCCAGCCTCGCCTGATGGCCCTCTACGAGCAGCTTTTCGGATTGTACGGCATCACTGTCGCCCAGGTCCTGCTCACGCGTGCCGATCTGGCCGACCGCCGCCGCTACCTGAACTCGCGCAATACCCTGGCAGCGTTGCTCGCCCAGCGCGTCATCCCCATCATCAACGAAAATGACACCGTCGCCACCGAAGAGATCCGCTTTGGCGATAACGACAACCTCTCCGCCCTGGTCACCAACCTGATCGAAGCCGATTTGCTCGCCCTGCTCACCGACCAGCCCGGCTTGTTCACCGCCGACCCCCGCATTGACCCTTCCGCCCGCCTGGTGCAGGAGGTCAATGGGAGTGAGATCCCGGAAGCACTCTGGCAGGCAGCCGGCGGTACTTCCGGCGGTCTGGGCACCGGCGGCATGCTCACAAAGCTGCAGGCCGCCAGCCTGGCCCGCCGCGGCGGTGCAGACGTGGTCATCGCCAGCGGCAAAGAGCCGGACATCCTGCTCCGCCTGGCTGCCGGCGAGCGCCTCGGCACCCACTTCAACCCCGTCGTCAGCGCCCTGGAAAGCCGCAAGCGCTTTATCCTGGCGGGCGGGCGCACTGCCGGAGAAGTCTCGCTGGATGCCGGCGCCGAGCGCGCCCTGCGCCGCGGCGGCAGCCTGCTGCCGGTTGGCGTCACACAGGTCAGCGGCGCGGTCGAGCGCGGCGATACCGTCCGCCTGCTGGGTCCCCAGGGTCGCGAGATCGCCCGCGGTCTGGTCAATTACAGCGCCGAGGAGCTGGCCCGCATCGCCGGGCAGCATTCGGACAAGATCGAAAGCCTGCTCGGATATGCCTATGCCGCCGAAGTGATCCACCGCAACAACCTGGTCCTGCTCGCCCCGCACGCCGCGGTCGGTGAAGAGGCCAGTTACACTGCCCTGCCGGTTTCAGACTCTG
>JAJZSS010000468.1 GCA_021849525.1 Chloroflexota bacterium | reverse complement strand
CTGCTTATGGCGGGCTTGCTCGTGCAGGCCTGGCGCACCCAGCGCAGCCAGACTCCGGTGATCGTCTCCGCTACCAGCGCCGCGACCCTGTTCTTCGCCCAGGCTTTGCTAGGGGCGCAGCAGGTTGCACAGGCCTTCCCACCCGCCATGCAGGCTTTGCACACCGCCACTGCGGTTGCCGTGTGGGCGGCGCTGGCTGTTCTGATCGCGCTACTGGGCATCGCTGGACGGACGGCTGAAGATGAGCGCCGGGATGCCGAGTCGATCATCGGGCGGCGCGGCCTGCTCAAGGATTTCCTGCTGCTCACCAAACCTATCGTGGTGCTGCTGCTCCTGGTCACTACCTATGCCGGGATGGTGATCGGCGCCAGAGCCTGGCCATCGTTGGAATTGACCTTCTGGACCCTGCTGGGCGGTTTTATGGCTGCCGGCGGCTCAGGCGCAATGAACCAGTACATAGATCGCATCGATGACGGCAAAATGCAGCGCACCCAGAAGCGCCCCCTGCCTGCGGGACGATTAACCCCCGGCGAAGGCCTGGCGTTTGGGGTAGGGATTGCGCTGGCTTCATTCTATTTGCTGGTTGCTTATGTCAATCTGCTGGCGGCGCTGCTGAGCCTGGCGGGAATTATCTACTACGTCTTGCTGTACAGTATTTTCCTCAAGAAGACCACCGTGCAAAATATTGTCATCGGCGGTGGTGCCGGGGCGATCCCGCCGCTGGTGGGCTGGGCGGCGGCGACCGGCAGCCTGAATATCCCATCCTTGTTCTTATTCGCCATCGTATTTATGTGGACTCCGCCTCATTTCTGGGCGCTGGCTCTGGTCCGGCGCAGGGATTACGCCCGCGCCGGGGTGCCCATGCTGCCGGTTATCCGCGGCGAGCAGGAGACGCGGGGGCAGATCCTGTTGTATACGATCGAGCTGGTAGGATTGACACTTTTGCTGCCGCTCTTTGGCCTGGGCGGGAGTATTTATCTGGTCGGGGCGGCAGTCCTGGGGGGCTGGCTGTTGCTGGCAGCCTGGAAAGTGTGGAAAGAAGGGGGTAATAAATTAGCCTGGAAGATGTATCGCCAGTCCAGCATGTACCTGGCTTTCATCTTCATGGTCTTAATGGTAGATGCATTGTTATAGGTAGCTCGACCCTTATTGTTTGGCAGCAGCTCCGGCATCCCGCCGGGGCTGTTTGCTATTACAACAAAGCTTCAAATGGTAGTATGATTAATATAAATAAAAATCAATTCATCTTTTAAGATCCAGAAAGGGGATTTTTCTATAATGGCAAAGAAGAAATTTACATCTGAAGAAGCCCAAAAGATTGGTGAAGCCCTGGGCATTACCTGGAAAGAATTCGATGTCGAACAATTCCGCTTGGGAATGGACGTTGAGCTGGAACACGGCGCCCGTGATCCCGAGACCAATGTGACCAATAATGATCCGCTGACTACAGGCAAGATTGCCCTGGCGCACCTCAAAGAATTCCCGGATTACTATACTCGGCTTCATGCGATGGAAAAGGAAGCCGACGATTATTGGGCGAATAAGAGAGCCTGAACTGCGCTTCGTCGCACAAAATAATTAATCCCAAAGCCTGGATGTTTTTCACGTCCAGGCTTTGCCATTCCTATCTGTGGGCTGAGCTATAGGCTAAGCCCACAGCTTATTGAACGATAACCACGGTCCCAGCACCTTTGATATTCCAGTCCCCAGCTCCCGCAATCGGCTGGCTCCAGCGGTAGATCCACAGGGCATCGGCGTTGCGCATGTTTACACAGCCGTGGCTCATCTTGCGCCCAAAATTATCATGCCAGTAGGTGCCGTGGAAAGCAACCCCGGTGACATGGAAAAATGAGACCCACGGCACGCCCAGTAATTCATAGGCTTCCGGGTCGCCGGTGAGATTTCCATCCCCCATATGCTTGGCGGGGACTTTGACCGAGATGCGAAACTGCCCGTCCGGAGTGTGGGTGGGGATGCCGTTCAGCGTCGGCCCATCGCTGGGGATGCCGGTGGAGACCAGCGTTTCAAAGACAGCCTGCTCACCCTCATAGGCCGTCAGCTTCTGTTCAGCGATGGATACATAGATCCGCTTTTTCTCAAAACCCACATCTGGTGAGATAGGGGCGACCTCCTCGGCGAGGATAGGCCGGACGTGGTTGGCAGGGACGCAGTACTGCACATGCAGCAGTTCGTCAGTCAGCCCGTACCAGGGTTTCCCGTCGGGTCCTTCCAGCAGGTGAGTGATCCAGTGCACCGAGCCGTAATACAACCGGTACAGGCGTTCCCAGCTTCGCCGCAGCTTGCGGTACGAATCGCTGTACGCCACAGTGATTTCACCCAGCTGGCCACCTTCGGGAATCTGGCTCAGGGGCGGGTTAAAGTGCTGGTCTTCGACGCGTTGGATATAAGCGGAGTGAATAAATCCGCCCCGCCGCAGGTGGTACCAGCGCGGGTTGTAAGCCGGGCCGAAGGGGGAGATGAACTCTTCGTCGATTCCCACCAGCTTATCCCGGAGAATAGACTCCAGCTTCGGGCTGCCGAAGTGCGGCGCAGCATACACATTGATCCAGCCAGTTGTCACCCGTCCGACCATGCGTTGGGGTGGGGGATTCTCTGCGGGAGGCCATGGGCGCGGTAAAGTGCGGGCGGCGAGACTGCTTAATCCCAGGCTGCCCAAAGCCAGCGTGCTGAATTTCAGGAATTCCCGGCGAGAGAGGGGTGCGCCCATATCACTCCGGTCTGAAAGGGTGGATTATTCGATTTCGACCAGGGTGCCGTTGCCGCGTCTTTCCCAGTCGCTGTGATCAGCGATCTGGTCGGCGAAGACCGG
>JAJZSS010000467.1 GCA_021849525.1 Chloroflexota bacterium | reverse complement strand
CGTGTAGCCACTATCCATTTAGGTGAGGTTAACCCCGATTTTTCTTTTCTTAAACAATAAAAGCCTGCAACACACGAGTATTGATTCGTTCTTTACCCGGTTCAGACCAGGCAAGCCAGCGACAGAAATGCCTTTTGCAGGGGACACTTCAACCAGCGATTTGTGGGATTCCAGAATATAATCGCTCAGGAGCTTGGTCAGCTGATCAAAAGGGCAGGGCACGGATCTCCACCAACCTGATCAAACGCATAATCGATTCTTGGGAGAACATGCGAAATGACAAATGCTTATAAGGTTCATTCGCCCGACTTTGAACTGAGTCCCTATACGGGCATGACCCGCAAACATTATATTGATTGCGCCAAATATCTGCTCGACAGAACCTTCAAGCACGTAGATTCCATGGAAACACCTCTAACATTCCCGAGAGTTCCGGGAAAAACATATCCGCAGCCTGATGATCCTCCATGGCGCTACCGTTCACTCGAATTTGAAGCCCTGGAGAGAACTTTTACCCTGGCCGGCCCGTTGATCCACCTCGACCCGGAAGTCAGCATTCGCGGGATCAAACTGAGAGAGTATTACGGCCTGCATCTCTACAACGCACTGACGCCCGGCCACCCGAACTCGCTCCCTTTGCCGGAGGAGCTGCCCGATGCAACTTACCAGTTCACCTGTGAGTTTGGCGGCCTGTTCAAGACACTGCTGCTGCTGCCGGATGTTCTCTGGCCGGATTACACTCAGCAGCAAAAAGACGAAATGGCTGTCACAATCTACAAATGGGCTCACCACCGGACGACGCAGAACAACTGGCGAATTTTCAATATCGTCTCGCTTTCCTTCCTGAAGAAGCAGGGTTATGAAATCGACGATGAATTACTGAAAAACCACCTGCTGTGGGTAACATCCTATCACTCGGGCGGCGGCTGGTACCTGGAGCAGACCTATAATTACTACACGATCAGCCTGTTTATCGTTTACCTGACCATCTGGAACCGGGCATTTGGAGATGAATACTATCCAGGGATCGCAGCTGCCATCGAAAATTCAGCCTATGAATTGATGAAAACATACCCCAATTTTTTCGCTCGGAATGGCTATATCAATATGTGGGCCAGGAGCATCTGCTATCGCACCTGGATATCCGGCGGCTTTCCGATTTCTTTCATGCTGAAAGGCAGCGCACCCCTGGACCCGGGTTGGGCCAGGCGGCTGTGTTCAGGATCCATCCTCCAGTTTGTGGCGCGGGAAGAGTTCTACGAAAATGATATCCCCAGCCTGGGATTTTACGGGCACAAGGAATTCGTGCTGCAAAACTACAGCTGTCCGGCCAGCCCGTTCCTGATGTTCCTGCCGTTTGTGTGCCTTGCCCTGCCGGAAGAATCTCCCTTCTGGACGGCTACCGAAAATGAGGGCAGCTGGGAACAAATCGGCGAGCGGTCAGAGGTGGCTGTACTGGATAAGCCCGGGCTGGTGCTCGTCAATCACGGCAAGACTGGAGCCGCGGAGATAATTTCGGGGAAAGTCTATTACGATGATCACAACTATTCCAAGCTGGCCTTCAATACCCACTTCCCCTGGGAGGATCACGACCCGCAGGGTGGGACGGCGATGGAATACAGCTTTCGCAGCCTGGATCCGAGAGATGTGCGCGGCGACGATATCAATTTCTATCTGACCGGCCACGCGCTGCACAATGATTCAGATAGAAATTCAGCGTACACCACCTCTCAAAGCATGCTCTTCAATGGGGTCCACAACGGGATTCTCTACCGCCAGGCGATCATGCGCAAACCACCCAACAACGGGGTGGGATACATTATTGACCTGGCTGAGATCACAATCCCGGGGGGTGTAATCCGGGTGGACCGCTCACGCCTGGCGTTTGAGCACGAGCTGACCCTGGGACACTATGGACTGCCGCATCTCGATGGCAATCAAGCGTTGATCCACCAGTTCGACGATGGGTCGAAAAAGGTGATCACCGGCGCCATATCCGGCCGGCAGCTGGCATTAATCGTCTATCACGGCTGGGACCGGATCGGCAGCCTGGTACATGAAGGCAGAAACGCGGAAGCGGACGAGAGTACGGTGCTATACGCTTACAAAAAGCGAACCGCAAAGAATCCAGCCATGGAGCTGATGATCAGCGTGCTGCTGCACAAAACCGATGATATCCCATGGACGGAAGAGGAGCTTTCACCCATCAAGTCCATCCAGCTTATGGAGATGACCCCTTCCTTTTCCCCGCTCGGAGCCAGGATAACATTGGCGAACGACACTGTTTACACGATAGATTTTGTCAATATCGATGGCAACCGAACCTGTTGAACAAAACTAGATCGCTTCAAGAAGAAGGGGATCTCCATCATCCTTCAAACACATCTTCATAGCCGCGATCCAGCTCGTCATCGCTCAGATGGGCGTAGCGCTGCGTGACAGCGATATTCTTGTGCCGGGCCAGCTCCTGGGCCAGTTTGAGATTTCCGCTGCCCTGCAGCACAGTGGTTACAAAATAGTGGCGGAAAGAGTGGGGGGTGATGGTCCCTTCGGCTTCGGCGCCCAGGGCTTCTTTCACCCGCTGGCTGACAATATTGCGCCCGGTGGCAGTGGTGATGGGCTTGATCTTTTTGCCGGCGCCCAGGTCGTGGCGGGCAAAGAGGGGCAGGGTGGTCAGGGGTTTTCCAGAAGCACCATCCCGGGAAGCGCGCACCGGCAGGTAGTCCTTCAGGGCAGCCAGAGATCGGCGTGAGAAGCGCACCACCGCCTGGCGGTTGCCTTTACCGATCACGACCGCCTTACTTTCCTGCCAGTCGATATCGCCGCGCCGCAGCCCACAGGC
>JAJZSS010000466.1 GCA_021849525.1 Chloroflexota bacterium | reverse complement strand
GAGAAATTTTCCAGCCCGCGCGGCGCGAGCGCCTCCCAGCCATAAAGTGATGACCAGGTAAATCAGGATCAGATACGGCCTGTCTGCATCGGTCAGACTGAACTGCCGTCCCAGCACGATCAGGGTGTCTTGAATGGTAAGGGACGGCAAAAAGGGTAGGGCTTCGCCAAAGGGCAGTCTCCAGGCGAGGAAGGCCAGCAGTAGAGCGATTAGCGTCCCGGCAGCTGCTACGGCTTTCTCATATCGGCGGAGCAGAAATAAGATCCCTCCGGCAAGGATGGGCGCAAACACCCAGATCGCTGCGCTGGTCATGCAGTTTCCTCCAGCGAGGGCGCCAATAAAAGATATGCGCCTGCCAGCGAAAGACCCAGGGTCACAACTGCCAGCAAGCCGGTGACCAGGGTAGAAGGCTCGGCGGCGGCGTAAATAATCTCAAAACCTCCCAGGAAGGTAAGCAGCCCCAAGATGGTGCGAAAAGGCTGGATCGTAAACCCCAGCTGGAGAAGTCCCACGCCTAATAAGATAATGCTTCCCCAGGCCTGTTCATTGCTCAATCCGGGCACCCAGGAAGTCAATTGCGGGGCGATCGAAAAACCTCCCATGGCAGCCAATAAACCGGTCAGCAGGCGAAAAACTCGCCCGGAGGTTGATTGTAAGCCCGGTGAGTCGGATTGATTGGAAGTCGAGCCGGGGGCCTGGGCTGAACCGTTGGCAGCTGGCGCCGATCCGGAAAGGTTTTCTCCGCGCGCAAGCATACCTGAAAGCGACATTCCCAGGACAGCGGCTGCCATCCAACCGCTGACCAGCTTGACCAGGGCAAGCTCAACGGGAAGGACTGCGGCGACCAGAATAAAGACTCCCAGATACTGCCCCGCCAGCAGCAACAGGCTTGCTCGCCAACCAGGAATGACAAGCAGGCTAAAAGATGTTGCGATGACGATAACCACGCCTGCCACGGCCAGCCAGGTGGATTCAAACATCTAGCCTCCCAGGTTTTGGCGGTTCAATAAAGTCAGCAAGACGATCAGAAGCAGCAAAGCCCACAGAATGCCTCCTTCGCCTTCCAGGATCTGGCTGACGAATTCAAGCGACTTCCCCAGCCAGCGATAAAGTTTCCAGATCAGGGTATACAGCCAGCCCAGGGACAGGGAGCTTTGGAACCAGCGGATCATTCTTTCCGGCACACGCAGACCGCGCCGGTAAACCAGTAAGATCACCCCAGCCAGGATCAGGACGATTAAACCAGGCCAGGAGGCCAGTAAATCCGGCCAATCGGTTTCGACCCTGCTCAGCGGATTGCCGAACCAGGCGATAAGCAGGTGGGTAGCCGGTAATAACAGCAAGCCAATTGGATAGAATAGCCAGATCCACCGCTCCGCCCGGCTGGGAGGCTCACCGGGCATTAAAGCATACCGCAGATACCCGATCAATAATAAAGCCTGGGCGGGTAAAAACAAGACCAGGGTGATCAGCAGTGGGCCTGTGTACAGGCGAACGCCCTGCCAGCTTGGAGTAAGCGGCAGCATGCTGGCAAAGATGAGCCCTGTGATGGGCAGAAAGAGAAGTCTCCGCTGGCGAGCAGAATAGAGGAATAATAATCCCCCGGACAACAAGCCGGTAATCCCGAAAGCCAGGCTGGCGGTTTGCTGGCCGCGCAAGGCGGCAGCAATTGCCAGAGCCGCAAAGGCCAGAATCCAGAAGGGCCGCCCGTCGAGCTCATCTTTCCTTGTGACCCACGAGCCACTGGCATATAAGATCGCCAATCCGGTGAGCAGGAGCAAAATGGTCAGCAGGGGATCCGGGGTGGTCAGGGTTGCCGTGCGGGTCAACAGCATCAGGCTGGTTCCAGCCGGCACCAGGATTAACAGGGTGCTGAATCCGCGCTCAAATGGCGCTTGCTCCAGGAAAGGCAGGTGCAAAGGGAAGACCCCCAGGCGCAGTCCGGCTGCCAACAGGAGAAAAATACTGCTTTGAGGGGAGATCAGATCGAAGGCGGCAGGTAACTCTCCGCCGATAAAGCTCGCAGCGATCAAGGCAAAAATTCCGGCTACCCGCGCCGAAAAAGTGACGAAGACTTGCTGGCGCAGCACGTCTTGAGGCGTACGGGCGACCAGGACCACCAGCTCGACCAGGTCCAGCGCTGCCCAGGTCAACATTAATGCCAGAGGGTTCCCGGCCAGGGCAGCCAGGATTCCCAGGCCAGTAAAAGCCAGGCTGGCGACCCAGTTGCCAGGTTTGACTTCAGTGGAACGGCTGATGTCGGTCAGGGTGGTTGCCAAAGCCAGGGTGGATAATGCCAGGGCGTATGGCCAGGAAATCCGGTCCAGCGTCAAAACTGGTGAGGCAGGGAATAAACGGGCGGGCTGCCAGAGCAGTATATCCAGGGTGGCAGGCAGCCAGAAGCGTAAAAACAAGACACTCAACCAGGCCAGCAGGCTGCCCCCTACGGCCAGCATCCAGAAATAACGAAATTTTGGCTGGACCAAGCGCAATACCAGAATGATCGCAGCAAACAGGAATAGAATAACCGATGGCAGGAGTGGGAAAAACTTTTCCATAATCCGAAGACTACTTTATCGGTCAGGCGTCCAGCTGAAGCAACAGGTCTGCGCGCCGATGGCAGCCTGAAGATCATACAGGGTTGGGCTGCCGACAGGTATCCATTTTGGCTCGATTTCGCCCAATAAGAGACTCGACCCATCGGGAGCCCAAAGCAGGTTTTGCTCGGCAACGATCAGATCGTTCGTTTTCTCCAGGATGCCAAAGCGCAGATCGAAGTTCATCAGGGCGGAGAGCACAGGCTCGCCGGTTGTGTAAGCTGCCAGGCTTATTTCCGGGTTTGGTA
>JAJZSS010000465.1 GCA_021849525.1 Chloroflexota bacterium | reverse complement strand
GATCTATGTGGCAGTGCTGGCAGAAACCATATTGCAAAGCGCTCCTAAAGTGCAGCTCCTCGCCACCAGTCGCGAACAACTTGCTGTCCCCGGTGAGGTTGTCTGGCGCATTCCTCCTCTCTCCTCGCCAACCAGCATAGAAACACCTGCACTTGAGGATTTGATCCAGTATGAAGCTGTAAAACTCTTTCAGGAACGGGCAGCTGCCGCATGGCCGGATTTTCGGATTTCCGCTGAGAATGCCGCTGCAGTGGCGCGGATTTGTGCCCACCTGGATGGGATTCCATTGGCAATCGAGCTTGCCGCTGCCAGGGTAAGGGTCTTATCGGTTGAGGAAATCGAAGCTCGCCTGGAGGATCGTTTCCGGCTGTTGGTTGGAAATCGAACTGCGCTTCCCCGCCAACGGACTTTACGTGCCCTGGTTGACTGGAGTTATGACCTCCTGACCCAAAATGAATGTATCTTGCTCCGCCGTCTGTCCGTGTTTACGAGTGGCTGGATATTAAAAGCAGCCGAAGAAATTTGTTCGGGCGGTGCCCTGGAAGCCTGGGAAATTCTGGATTTACTCACCAGCCTGATCGACAAATCCTTTGTGATCAATGAGGCTCACGGGAGTCATGAGCGTTACCACTTGCTGGAAACTATCCAAAAATATAGTCGCGAGCGGCTGTTGGAGTATAACGAATCCGAAATATTCATGCAGAAGCATGCGGAATATTTCCTTAATTTAGCCAATCAATCGTATGGAAAGATGTGGGGATCGGAACAATCCCTTTGGTTATCCTTGTTGGATGAGGATTATGATGATCTGCGTTCAGCCCTCACCTGGTTTTCTCAGACGGCTGGTAATGAAGAAAATTTATTACAGATGGCTGGCTCTTTATGGCGCTACTGGGAGATTCGCGGCCATTTCACCGAGGGTCGCGGTTGGTTGGAGACCGCCCTGGCAAAAAATGAAAAATCCTCCAAGTTCTTGCGCGCCAACGGGCTGGGTGGGGCAGGTGTGCTCGCTCGCCAACAAGGTGATTATATTCGCGCCAAAGTGCTGCACGAGCAGAGCCTCAGCCTCTTTCGTTCGCTGCGAAATGCTCTCGGAATTGCCCGCCAGCTCAACGCCCTGGGTGAGATTGCTCAATACCTGGGGGATTACGCAAATTCGATCGAGATGCACGAAGCGAGTCTTTCGATCAAGCATGAGATAGATGATAAGGAGGGCATTTCTGTATCGCTCAGGCAGCTGGGTGTGATCGCCCGCGATCGTGACCAATACCAGCACGCCAGGGACCTTTTAGAGGAAAGCCTGAAAATAACCCGCCAGCTCGGGGATAAGTTGTTGATGGCACTATCTTTGAATGAGCTGGGATTGGTAACCTGTTACTTTTGTGATTACAGGGTATCTAGCTTACATATCGAGGAAGCGATTGCCCTGCAAAAGGAATTAAATGACAAATTAGGCCTCTCGAACTCGTTCCTTAATCTTGGAAATGTCGCCAAAGATCAAGGGGATTTTAAACGGGCAGACCTTTTGTATCAGGAATCTCTGGCGCTTAAGAAGGGCCTCGGCGATAAACGCGGGATTTCTCGGGCCATTGCTGCGCTTGCCGAGGTCGCATTTTTGCAAGGTAGATATCCGCTGGCCGCTGATTTAGCGGGCCAGAGTTTATCTCAGTCAGGAGAGCTGGGCCTCAAACGGGGTGTGCTGAATGCTTTAGGATTGTCAGGTTTTATTGCCCATTATCAAGGGCATTACGAACGTGCGGCTTTGCTTGCTGCGGAGTATATGGCGCTCTCTAAAGAAATGGAAACTCCCAGGGCAACTAGCTATGCCATTGTATTAATGGCGCTTGGTAAGTACTCGGAAGGGAATCTCGAAAAGGCAGGTGAAATATTCCAGGAAGCCCTCGCGAAATTCAAGGAAGTCAATGACTGCCGGAATATCGCCATCACGGAAGTGAACCTGGCCCGGATATCCTATCGCCAGGGAGATATCCCTGCAGCCCGGCATTACCTGGAAGAAAGCCTTTCACTCTCCGAAAAATATAATTTTCGCTGGGCCCGGGGCTTTGCGCTCGAGATCATGGGGCTGCTTCAGCGTAAGGAAGGGAATACCGGACGCGCCCTGGAGTTGTTTCTGGAAAGCTTGCACCTATCCATTGAACAGGAAAACCTGCAAGGCATTGCCAATTGTTTTGGGGCATTGGCAGGCCTGGCGGTCATAGAAAGCCAACCTGTGCGGGCAGCGCGTTTGTTTGCCGCTGCCGCAAAGTTGAGACGTGAGATGGGAATGAGGATGAGTAACAACGATTGGTCAGAGTATGAGCATTACTTGAATGCAGCTTACCAGTTGATCGATCGTCCTTCCTTTGAAGCTGAATGGTCAGAAGGCTTTGCCATGACAACCGAGCAGCTTGTTAATGATTTGAAAGAATGGTCAACAGCATACCCCACGGATTTTGATCGTATTGTTCAATAAAGGCATGCCAGCGCTAAACATCCCCGTCGCTGCCGATCCGCCGCAAGGCAAAGTTGACCACCTCTTCGATCGCCATGGATTTTCCCACCTCCCAGGCTTTAGAGAAGTCTTTTTCCCCCAATCGCTGGCGTAGAATTTCCACATTTCCCTGGTACTCCTCGAGCTGAGCCGGTGTGACCGGGATTTGCGCTGCCTCACGCAGCGCGGCAGCTGCTGCGTAAAGGCAGGTTGCCCTGTTCGCCTCGTGTGCTTTCAGCGCCAGGGCTGCGAAATCCGGCAGCGCGTAGGCAATATCCCCCCAGGCATTCAACGCCTGTTGCATCTCCAGCGCTTCGCAAAAGTGTGCATGCGCCTGAGCTTCATCCCCAAGCAGC
>JAJZSS010000464.1 GCA_021849525.1 Chloroflexota bacterium | reverse complement strand
CTGATGGCCGCCGTACTTGCCGACGCGGGCCTGGTGGGTGTCGCGGACGTCGGTGTCGATGCTGGAAACCACGCTGCGAGCGCCTTTGAGGCCCATGTCCCAGGCCTCAGGCGCCTGGACGTGGGCGATGTTGGGCTCAACGGTGAAGAGCTCATCCATAATTGTGTTGAGGGGCTCTTTCGAGGTGGGTTCGACCAGCATTTCGGTACGCCGGTCGCGGATGATGGCGATCTCAGGGAACTTCTTAAGCTGGTTGAAGACGGTCAGGTCCGATTCTTCCACCAGGATCACATTGTCGATCCAGAAGCTGCGGTAGCTGACACCCTGGCTGTCCAGGTAATCCCGCACCTGCTTCTGCGAGCTCTGGGCTACGGACTGCAGCTGCTGGGCCACGAAACGGCCGCGCTGGATCCAGTCCATATGCTCTGCGGCTGCCAGGCTGGGCCGGTCGCGGAAATACAGGAGATAGCCGGCGGTACCTTTCTGCTGGATCTCTGCAGCTACGGCTGGCTCGACCTCGACGACCTCTTCGTCCACCTGGCCGACAATCACTTCATTGGCAGCAGGCGGTTGGCTGACGCCGGGAGAATGGGCAGAGGAGGATGACGGGGGAACAACAAGTCCCGACTCCGGTTTCTGCTGCACTGGCCCTGCCCAGGCATTGGCCGGGATCAGCAAGGCCAGCACCATCAAGGCATATACTATGCGGCTCCAATTGGGTTTCGGTTTTTTATTCATCATATACCCCAGATTTTGAGAGAATCGTTATTTTCCGGAAATGGTTACGGCTTTCGGGCAACGCCTAAGCCATGGCAGTGTCCTCTATTCTGCCCACCCTGAAAGACCTTTTTATTTGAAGAATCAAACGAGCAAGCAGTGGAGAGGCGCAAACACAGTGGTGCTTCCGGTTCCCCCTGGAATTATCAGTTGGCCACCACCTCCTTCCAGAAACCAGATTAAATCCTGGACGGTCGTCAAGTGGACTGCAATTAGCGGTCATACGCTTCCTGGTACCGGTACCGACAAAATTTTTTATGGAAGACAGTCACCCAGATATGCGCGAACGATCGCAACCATACAACCAGAATCAGCAATGATCCGCCATAATTCGGTCTGGGCAGCACCGGTAAACCTGGATTGAGTTATTTGGAATCGAAATGAAACAGATAAAGCGGCAGTAAGGTGATCAGATTTCGAGCGACTTGTGTTCGAGTGAATTATTTAAGATTATAGCAAGTTACAAAACCGGAGTCAATCGATCGTGAAATTGGGAGTGTTCTTGATGACAACGATTGGGGAGGTAAATCCGCGTGTGCCTGCGCCAGTTTTTGCCACAAAACTGTATATTCCCCCACCTCGGGCTAAAATTATCCTGCGCCCATGCCCTGATTTCATCAATGCACAATATCATGAGACCAGTTATAGCTTCCCTTCTGGTTATAAAATGACTGCCATGTTTGCTTACGGCAGTATTGCTTACCTGATAGCTTCGTTTGTGAATAACAGCAAATGGCGCGTTATTGCTTTTGCTGCTGCAATGTTATTGGCGCTGGTGATTGGTTTAAGCCGCATTTACCCCAGAGTACATTACCTGACCGATGTATATGGAGGGTGGACTGCTGGAAGTGCCTGGCTATTTAGCTGGATATTCGTCACAAAGACCCTGAAGACGCTTGAATGAATCAATCTTCACAGTTACTTCATGAGTGCATCATCTGGGGCCAATACAATGGAAAATATGGAAGGCAACGTGCCTCCCGAAACCGATCACCAACTTAGAAGACAAGGAGTAACTAAATATGAAAATCAATCGTTTCTTTGCCCTGATAGCAATAGCCCTACTGGTAGTGGGTGCGATGGGAGCCATCAGCCTGAAGGTTTTCGCTCAGACGGGTAATCCGCAAGCGGCCCAAGTCCAAGATATTGAAGATCCAGCTTCCGGCCCAGATATCGACAACGTCGAAGAACAGGTCGGCGAGCAAGTAGAAGATGGCCAACCCGATGCAGCTGAAGCCCCCGGCGCTGAGGAGGCTGGTCCAGATGAGAAAATGCCAAGCTACACTGGCAGCATAGCCGTGGACCAGGCCTCTACTGAAGGTATGACCGAAGCTGATGAGTCCGCTGCTTTACAAGGCAAGGCCACTATCTCTGCCGCAGACGCTGAAGCTGCTGCTCTGGCAGCAAATCCAGGCACAATTGTGGTTAAAACCGAGCTCGATAACGAGAACGGGGCATTGGTCTACAGCGTGGAACTGAGCAACGGCGTTGACGTAAAAGTGGATGCCGGCATTGGGAGTATCCTCTTCACCGACAGCGACGCAGACGGCGAACAGTAAACCCTCTGCAAATTATCTCCACCGCCCCCTGAGCATTTTCAGGGGGCGGTTCGTTTTCTATGCATGCCGGAGTCGTTGCTGAAGGTAACTTCATCCAGGTTTCATCTTCACATGCTAGAATTGGCATTGAGAACGGGAGCAGCCAAATATATGCGTTTTCTAATCGTCGAAGATGAACGTAAGATTGCAGCCTATGTGAAGCGCGGGTTGGAAGAACAGAGCTATGCCGTAGACGTTGTATATACCGGACGTGAGGCGCTGGAGTGGGCTGAAGCAGCTCCCTACGATGTGATTATTCTCGATATCCTGTTACCCGAATTGGATGGCCTGAGCGTTTGCCGGGAATTGCGCCAACGCGGCTTACGTACCCCGATCATCATGCTCACAGCACGCGACGCCGTGGATGACCGTGTAAATGGTTTGGACGCCGGCGCTGATGATTATCTGGTTAAACCTTTCGCACTCAAAGAACTACTGGCGCGCCTGCGCGCCCTCACCAGGCGAGCGATCGACCAA
>JAJZSS010000463.1:1883-2856 GCA_021849525.1 Chloroflexota bacterium | reverse complement strand
CAGGAATCGCTCGCCGAGCGTTTTACCAACCAGCTGGCCGATACCGGCAAGCTGGCGGCGGATTGGATGGTGGAGGAAGAAAGGCGCCTGCTGGAAACGGTCCGCCTGGTGGCCAATACCGAAGGTGTTTCGGATGCCATTGAGGCAGGCGATGCCGAACGCCTGCGCCGCCTGGTACTGCCGCTGGCGATAAATGCCTCCGAGGACGCGATTATAATCCTGGATCGGCAAGGAACCAGCCTGCTCAGCCTGGAGCGCGAGAACCTGGAAACGCCTGCCGAATATCGCGCCACCCGCAACAGCTCGGCGCTGGCGGAGCAGCCCTTCGTCCAGCGGGTATTGCTGGGGGATGCGGACACCCTGGGGGATAAATTTTCCGGCCTGGCCCCCGGCGAAACCGGGCAGGTATTTTACATCGCTGGACCGGTGCGCGATCTGGAGAACCAGCCGGTGGGGGTGGCGCTGGTGGGCAAGACTCTCCCCTCTCTGGCCAGCCAGCTGCGCCAGGCCACCCTGGCCCACATCACCTTTTACACCCCGGAGGGTGCGCCCCTGACTTCGACTCTATTTGAATCCACCCAGGTGCAGCCGCTGGATCCCACCGACAGCCTGGGTATCTTGCTCAAACAGGATCAGAGCAGCCTGCAGCGTGATATCCAGAGCGCTTCGTCCCTGTACACCGAGATTATCGGTCCCTGGGAGGTGCGCAGTGGTGCTGACCTGGGCCTGATGGGGATTGCCCTGGCGCCCAATCTGCTGGCAGCCCCGCGCCAGGCAACCGGCGTGCAGATGATGATCCTGATCGCCATGATCTTCCTGGCGGTGATCCTGGTGGGCGTATTGACCGCCCGCATGGTCACCCAGCCGCTCAAGCAGGTGGTGGAGGCTTCGCGCAAGGTGGCTGAAGGTAATTTCCAGGTGAAGGTCAAACCTACCGGGCACGATGAGATCAGCGTGCTGGCGACTACATTTA
>JAJZSS010000463.1:0-1873 GCA_021849525.1 Chloroflexota bacterium | reverse complement strand
CGATCTAATTACATGGTTGCCGGGCTTCAGGAAGGCTCGATCTACCGCGACCTGTTGGGGCGCACCGTCTCGCCCCAGGTACGTGAAGCTCTGCGCCAGTCTTTTGCTTCCGGCGAGCTGCGCCTGGAGGGGCAAAGCACCGATGGGACCGTCCTGATCAGTGATATTCGCAATTTCACCAGCCTGGCGGAAAAAGAAGACGCCCCCACCATATTAAAATGGCTGAACGAATATTTCGCACACCTGGTTCCGGTGATCTCACAGTTTGGCGGGGTGATCGATAAGTTCGAAGGGGATGCCATGATGGCCTTTTTTGGCATCCTGCCTACTCGCCTGCCCCCGGAGCACAGCAGCTACCAGGCCTGCCAGGCAGCGATTGCGCTCCTGCAGGTGGTCAACGACTATAACGCCGAGCGCATCAACCGCGGCGAGCCGCCATTCATTACTGGCTTGGGGATTAACACCGGCACCTTGATGGTCGGGGGGCTGGGCGCCAGCGACCGCCTGGATTACACCATCATTGGCGATACGGTCAATTCCGCCCAGCGCATGCAGGAGCTGACCCGCCAGTTTGGCGAGACAGGCTGTGTGGTGGGCGAGAACACTCTCACCGCGTTGCGCGAGCGGCGTATGGAGTTCCGCCTGGATCCCCTGGGAGAGCATGCCCTGAAAGGCAAATCCGAGCTGCTGTGGGTCTATCGCCTGCGGCCCGGCCCGGGTCCTGCCAGGCAGGGCGAAATGAGTTCGCCTGCTTCCGAGCCCCAGGATTCATCCCAGGAACCTGGTGCGGTTGCTGAGCCAGCCCCGCAGGAGCCTGCGCCGGAGCGTGCACACTACACCACCCAGGTGCAAGATGGCGAACAGACCCCCTGAAAAGGTTTCCCGGGCTTTACCCGGCTGGCTGCCGTATGCTCTGGGCGGCCTGGTCTTTGTCACCGGTCTCCTGGCGGCGCTGGTCCCCTGGGGAACCCTGATCCCCTGGCTTTCGGTGTCGCTCCATTCCCTGCTGTCGGCCGATTACTCTCCCGATTTGAATGCCCTGCGCCTGTCACCGGTCCGCCTGGCCCTGGCAGCCGACGCTCTTACAGACGAAAGCATCGCCCTGGGCACCAGCACACCTGGCGACTTCCTGGCGACGATCCAAACGAATTTTCTGACCCCCATCCCCACCGTCACGCCGCGCCCAGGCGAGACTTTGCTGCCGCTGACGACCCCCACCTTTGCAGCGACACCTCTCTCGCCGACTCCCACGCTGCTCCCGACCGGTACTGCCACGCCAACCGGGACGCCAACCCCGACCCTCACGCGAACGCCAACAGGCACGCCAACTGGCACACTCGCCCTGACCAGGCTGCCGCCTACGCCAACCCCCCGCTTTACCCAGGCACCCACCCGCCGGCCGACCAATCCTCCGGATCAGCCAACGCCCACCAGGACCAGCACTCAGCAGCCTACCCATCCTCCGGCAACCGAAACCCCGCGCCCCACCCCTATTCCTCCTACCCGAACTTCACGCCCGACGGCGACCAATGACCCTTATCCCCCGCCGCCATATCCCTAGCTTCGAGATGAAATCACTTAAAATCAAAAACGCCTGCATGACAGGCGTTTTGTTTAACCGGTAGAAAACTTCAATTGAATTTTGCGGCGATATCCGGGCGCACCATGTTCACCAGGCTGACACCGTGCCGGTGGATCTGGCGGAAATTTGCTCCCTGGGCAACCAGGCGCATCACGCTTTCTATATCCGTGACCAGAGAGCCGGATAGCACCCCGATCCCATGGGTGAACATGCGCGAGTGCATGGGGGTGCTGGGTCCCAGCACCAGGATCACTGCTCCGGGAGCCGTCAGGCTGAGCAGGCTCTCCAGGG